>DASPUE010000167.1:0-4600 GCA_035623055.1 Gemmatimonadales bacterium | reverse complement strand
CCCCGCGGGATCCCACGTCTCGTTCGCGATCCACGGCAGCCGCAAGGATGTCGGCCTCGACCGGGACGCGCGATTCGCCTTCGGCAGGGCCATCCCCGCGGAGATCCATGGTCCGGCCTTCCTGGTGGGCGGGACGTTCTCCAGCCAGGAATCGGCCCCGCTCCCGGTGAAGGGCAAGGCGGTGATCATGGTGCTCGACTACCGCCAGCCGATCCCACCGGCGGTCCAGCAGGCCGTCGGGTCGGTGATGCAGCAAGGAGCGGCGGGGGTGATCCTGCTCTCCAATCGCGACTCACTCGCCTTCGCCAACCGGGTGGCCAACCAGAGCGGCGTGCGCGAGGGTGTCGAGGGAAGCGAGGAAATCGGGCCCCCGGTGGTCGAAGTCCACGAACGGGCGCTGGGCGAGGTGCTGCAGGAAGCCGGCATCCGGCCCGACGAGATCCGCGGCGCCGCCGGGTTGGTGACCCGCGAGTTGCCGGACCTGACGATCGGGTTCGCCGTCAAGGATCAGATCATCGACTCGGTGAGTGCGCCCAACACCATCGGTGTGCTCGAGGGCAGCGACCCGAAACTCAAGAGCGAGTACCTGATCTACTCCGCCCATATGGACCATATCGGCACCGCCGGGGCGGGCGAGTGCCAGGCGCGGGGCGGCGACACCATCTGCAACGGCGCCGACGATGACGGATCGGGCACCGTGAGCGTCGTGGAGCTGGCGCAAGCCTTCAGTCAGCCGGGGGCCCGGCCCAAGCGGTCGGTGATCTTCCTGACGGTGAGCGGAGAAGAACGTGGGCTCTGGGGCAGCGGCTACTTCACCAATCATCCGACGATCCCTCTGCCTCAGGTCGTGGCGGACCTCAACATCGACATGGTGGGACGCAACTGGAAGGACACCATCGTGGCGATCGGCAAGGAGCACTCGGACCTCGGCGCCACCCTCAACCGGATCGGCGCCGAGCACAAGGAGCTCCACATGGCGCCAATCGACGATCGCTGGCCCGAGGAGAACTTCTATTACCGCTCGGACCACTACAACTTCGCGCGCAAGGGCGTGCCGATCCTGTTCTTCTTCAACGGCACGCACCCGGATTACCATCAACCGAGCGACTCACCCGACAAGATCGACGCGGAGAAGCAGATGCGGATCGTGCAGCTACTGTTCTACCTCGGCCAGGACATCGCCAACGCCCCGACGAGGCCGAAGTGGAATCCGGACAGCTACGCGAAGATCGTGGAGCAGAAACCGACCAGCTGACTTCCCTCATCGACACGCAGTAGCATGCGGGGCCAGACACTCGGTGACTGGCCGCCGCGCCGCTCTCACGCCAGATTCCGCGGCATGAGCGACTCTCCCGGCAATTCCCTAGAGCAATTCCAGGCGTTCCGCAGCCGGATGAACGACATCATCCTCGGCGCGGGCAATCTGACGATCAATCGCTTCTTCGCCCTCGACAACCGCTGCTATGAGCCGGGTGCCCTCGGGACAAAGACCAAGGAAATGCTGGGGCTGGTCTCCAGCCTGGTGCTGCGCTGCGACGATTGCATCACCTACCACGTGGTGCGTTGCCATGAGGAAGGCGTGACCCGCGAGGAGTTCCTCGAGATCTTTTCGGTGGGCTTGGTGGTCGGCGGGAGCATCGTCATCCCGCATCTGCGCCGGGCGATGGCTCGGCTGGAGGAGCTGGCCGCCCCGCGGGCTCCCTGACCGACGTGGTCGGACCCACGACCGTCTCCGGAAGCGTGGTCAGCAGCACCCCGCCCACGATGAGCGCCGCACCGAGCGCGTGCGCCAGGTTCGGCCGCTCCCCCAGGAACAGCATCGCAATGGTGGCGGCCACCAGCGGCACACCGCAGGAGTAGATGGCCGTCCGGCCCGCTCCCAGCGCCCGGATGCCAACGCTCCACAACACGTAGGCTACAGTCAACGAAAGAACAGCGGAGTACGCGACGCCGCCCCAGGCCGCCGTCGAAACGGCGCCCCACTGCATCCCGACGAAGCCCGGCAACGCCGCAAGCACCAGCCCCGGTGTCCCCGTGAACAAGGTCCAGGCCGTCAGTTCGAGCGGGGGCATCCGCCCCGAGAGGCGGCGCATGCCGAGGGAGTAGGCGGTCCAGCATCCGGTGGCGGCCAGCATGAGTCCGTCTCCCAGGTGGCTGGCGCCGCCGACCGGCCCTCGCCTCCCCAGCACCACGGCGATGACGCCGAGGGTGGCGAACAAGATGCCCCACCGCTGCCGCGACGAATGATGCTCCAGACCGAGCACGCCCGCCGAGACCGCCACCATGGCCGGCAGGCTGCCGAGAATCAGGGCGCTGTTGGTGGCAGAGGTCCGCGCCAGGCCGCTGATGAAGCAGAGCTGGTAGCAGGTATTGCCGGTGACACCGAGGACGATCAGCCGAAGGAGGAGACCCGGCGGGGGACGCCGCAGCCGTCCGCCGAGTGCCAGCACCGCCCCCAGTACCAGTGAACCCGCCGCGAATCGAATGGCGGTGAACGGGAATGGAGGAATCTCCCGGATGGCAAGCTTCACTACGGTATAGTTGGCGCCCCAGATGAGCGTGGTGAGCACCATGCCGAGGTGGGGCGAGAAGGGGCGCCGCATGCTCCAAGGATAAGCGGCATGACAAGCCCGCACCGGGCAGCGGGCCGCATTCCCCGACCCCTTATATTGTGCCCATGCGCCAGGCCCGGATTCGCAACTTCTGCATCGTCGCCCACATCGACCACGGCAAGAGTACCCTCGCCGACCGTCTCATCGAGGCGACCGGTGCTGTCGAAAAGCGCCTGATGCGGGAGCAGCTGCTCGATACGATGGACCTGGAGCGAGAGCGGGGCATCACCATCAAGCTCAACGCCGTCCGCATGACCTACCGGGCCCGGGATGGTCAGGAGTACGAGCTCAACCTCATCGATACCCCCGGGCACGTCGACTTCACCTACGAAGTATCGCGCTCGCTCGCCGCCTGTGAGGGAGCCATCCTGGTCGTGGACGCCTCCCAGGGGGTTCAGGCACAGACCCTGTCGAATCTCTTCCTCGCGCTCGATGCTGGCCTCGAGATCATCCCGGTCCTCAACAAGATCGACCTCCCCGGCGCTGAGCCGGAGCGCCGCGCCAAGGAGATCATGGATCTCATCGGCGCCCGGCGGGAGGAGATCCTCAGCGTCTCGGCAAAGGAAGGCACCGGGATCCCCGAGTTGCTCGAGGCGGTGGTGGCCCGGGTCCCGGCGCCCAGAGGGAAGCCCGATGCACCGCTCCGGGCGCTGATCTTCGATTCCTATTTCGACCGGTATCGCGGCGCGATCCCCAGCATCCGTGTCGTGGACGGCACCCTGCGGGAGGGGATGGAGATCGCCTTCGGGTCGCACCCGGACGATGTCTATGTGGTGGACGAGGTGGGCTACCTCCAGCTGGGGCAGCGTCCCACCGGCTTCCTGGAGGCCGGGGAAGTCGGCTACGTGGTGGCCAACACCCGCAGCGTGAGCGATACCCGCGCTGGCGACACCATTCTGGACGCCCAGGACCGGGCCGGCGACCTGCTGCCCGGATATCGTGATGTGAAGCCGATGGTGTTCGCCGGGCTCTACCCCACCGACAGCGAGCAGTACGAGCCGCTGCGCGATGCCCTGGCCAAGCTCAAACTCAACGACGCCAGCCTGCAGTATGAGCCCGAGACGTCCACCGCCCTCGGGTTCGGGTTCCGGTGCGGCTTCCTCGGCCTGCTGCACATGGAGATCGTCGGCGAACGGCTGGAGCGCGAATTCGACCTCGACCTGATCACCACGGTGCCCACGGTGGAGTACTACGTGTACCTCACCGACGGCACCATGATGCTGCTCGAGAATCCCACCAAGCTGCCCGACCCGGCGAGCATCTCCCGGATCGAGGAGCCCTACGTGAAGGCCCGGATCATGGCGCCGAGCGAATACATCGGCGGCATCATGAAGTTGGGCCAGGAGCGCCGCGGGGTCTACCACGGGATGAAGTATCTCGACCCGACCCGCGTGGAATTCGATTTCGATTTCCCGCTCGGGGAGATCGTGCTCGACTTCTACGACAAGCTGAAGGGACTCTCCCGCGGGTATGCCGCGATGGACTACGAGCTGGCGGGGTACCGCGAATCGGAACTGGTGCGTCTCGACATGCTGATCAACGGCGAGACGGTCGACGCGTTCAGCGTGATCATTCACAAGGACAAGGCCTACGAATACGGCCGGAAGATCGCCGAGAAGCTCAAGGAGCTCATTCCGCGTCAGCTCTTCGTGGTGGCGATCCAAGCGGCGATCGGCAACAAGATCATCGCGCGCGAGACGATCTCCGCGCTCCGCAAGGACGTACTGGCCAAGTGCTACGGTGGCGACATTACCCGCAAGCGCAAGCTCCTCGAGAAGCAGAAGGAAGGGAAGAAGCGCATGAAGCAGCTCGGCCAGGTGGAGATTCCGCAGGAGGCGTTCCTGGCGGTGCTGCAGGTAGACTGATGCCGGTCGCGCCGCTCCGTGCGGCGACCCACCCCACCAGCGAGGCCACCTGCCTCGTGATTCAGACCGCGCATCTCGGTGACGTGGTCCTCACGCTCCCCCTCATCCAGCGGCTTGCGGAAC
>DASPUE010000166.1:0-2510 GCA_035623055.1 Gemmatimonadales bacterium | reverse complement strand
GCGATCGCGATCGGCCATCCGCTGGGCGCGAGCGGTGCGCGGCTCACACTGCATCTGCTTCACGCGCTCCGCCGGCGCGGGAAGCGTTTCGGGCTCGCGAGCGCCTGCATCGGCGGCGGGCAGGGACAGGCGGTGATCGTGGAGAGTCTGCATGGTTGATCGGGGCCCGAGGAGCTGATGGCGGATCTTCCAGCGCGCATCGACCGCGCCGCCATCGAGCGGATCATTCAGCGGGCCGCCGAACTGCAGACCGGCGAGCGCGACATCTCCGATGGCCTCACGCCGGACGAGGTCGTCGCCCTCGGCAAGGAAGTGGGCATCCCGGAACGCTACCTCAAGCAGGCGCTGCTCGAGGAACATGGGCGAGCCGAGCTCCCCTCCGCGCGCGGGATCACCGATCGTATCTTCGCAGCTCCGGTCGTCACCGCCCAGCGGGTGGTCCGGGGAGACTCCGACGAGGTCACCGCGCGGATCATCGCCTGGATGGAGGATCAGGAGTTGCTCGCGGTGCAGCGGACCCAGCCCGGGCGAGTGAGCTGGGAGCCTCTCCGGGGAATGGCCGCGGCCATCCGGAGGTCCTCAGCGGCCTTCTCCGGCAGGCGGACGTTCATGCTGGCGCGAGCCCATCAGGTTACCGCGGCGATTACCGGGCTCGAGCCGGGGTTCTCTCACGTCGCCTTGTCTGCGGATCTCAGGCCGGCCCGGGCGGCAGTGATCGGAGGAGCCGCCGCGACGGCGGCGGTCGGAGTGGCCGCGTCGGCGGTGCTCGTCGTCATGTCCCCGTTCTGGCTGGTGGCCTTCGCCCCACTTCCGGTGTTCGCCGGGCTGACCTGGGTGATCAGTCGGCAGTTCCACCCCGTCGCCCAACGCACCCTCCTCGGCCTCGAGCGAGCGCTGGACCATCTGGAGCGGGGGGAGATCAAGCCGAGTCATGTACTGCCTCCTCGAGGCGCGGGGCTACTCGGCGCCGTGCTCGATGAGGTGCGGAGGGCCGTGAAGTGATCGTCGGCGTCGTTGGCTCAGGACTGATGGGGAGCGGGATCGCACAGGCCTGCGCCACGGCCGGTTATCGGACCATTGTTCAGGACACCGACACCGGGCAGATCGAGAAGGGCAAGGCCGGGATCATTCGGTCCCTCGGCAAACTGGTGGAGAAAGGGAAGCTCACGGCGGTGGATCAGGCCACCGCACTCCGGTGGCTCACCTTCACCAGCGACCAGGGCGCCTTGGCTGAATGCGACCTCGTCATCGAGGCCATCATTGAGGACCTGGCCATCAAGAACCGGCTCTGGGCCGAGCTCGACCGGATCGCGCCCGCAGCGACGATCTTCGCCTCCAACACCTCTAGCCTCAGTATCATCAGCATGGCGGCGGTCACCGGCAGACCGGATCGCTTCGTAGGACTGCACTTCTTCAATCCGGTGCCCCTGATGCCCCTGGTCGAGGTGGTGCGCACCGTGCGGACCAGCGCGGCGACCCTCGAGACCGTGTTCGGCTTCGTCCGGAGCCTTGGCAAGGAGCCGGTGGCGGCCCGCGATACCTCCGGGTTCATCGTCAACCTGCTGCTCGTGCCCTATCTGCTTGACGCCATCCGCGCCGTGGAGCGGGGTGTCGCGAGCGTGCCCGACGTGGACACCGCGATGCGTCTGGGGGCTGGCCATCCGATGGGGCCGCTCACGCTCGCCGATTTCGTCGGGCTGGATACGCTCGCCAGAATCGGTGATATCATGTTCGACGAGTACCGGGAAAGCCGCTACGCCACGCCGGCGCTGCTCCGGCGGATGGTCGCGGCGGGTCTCTTTGGACGGAAATCGGGGCGCGGCTTCTACGACTACCGCCAGGAGCCACCGGTGCCTGAACCGCTCGGCATCTAGTCGACGCGCAATGACGAGGAAGGAACGACCGTGAGGAGACTCGAACTGCTGCTGGCGCTGCTCCTCGGAGTGGGTGGCTGCAAGCCGGCAACGGCTCGCCCCTACTTCCCGCCCGTGACCGGGGCGGCGCAGGCCGAGGTCGAGCTGGTGCAGAAGAACGCGACGACCGCGCTCGCGGATGTCCTCCGCTCCGATTCGCTGCCCCTCGTTCGAGTCGTGGAACAGGACGGGTACATCGAAACCGCGTGGTTTGATGCCGGAACCAAGCAGGTGGCCCACGGCCGCCACCTTGGGCCCGACGTTGTCCAGATCCGGGCCTGGATCGACCCGACCCGGCTGGGCTACAGCAAGATGACGGTTGAGACGGTCTATCGGCCGCTAGCGGACGCGAGTCTCTCGCCTCGCGAACTCGATCGACAGGTCCCTCCGGACCATCCCGTTGGCAAGCGCATGCTCGAAATCGTCACCGAGCTGGCGAGACTCTACAACCCTGAGCCGACCCGCCCTGGTGCGCCGGCGGAGCCCGGCCAGCCGACCGCCCCGAAGATCCCGCCCAAGATCACCGTCCCCTAGTCCTGGGGTGCCAACGAACGAGGGATCTCCGACAGTAGGAGATCCCTCGTCTCTTTGATGCTC
>DASPUE010000165.1:0-7309 GCA_035623055.1 Gemmatimonadales bacterium | reverse complement strand
CGGGTGGCCACGGGGTCCTGCGCGGCGGCGATGCGTGGACCGACCAGGAGCCCAGCGGCGATCAGACCAGCAAGAGCCTTCGTCATTCCAGCTCCTTCGGTGAGCGTGAACCGCTGGTGGCCCGACCGGCAACCAGCGCGCGTGCGGACATCTCGATCTCTCGAGCCAGCTCCTGGGCCGGACGTCCGAGGCGCGCGGCCGCTCGCCGCACGTCTTCAAACTCGGCCTTGACTCGGGGCCCGCCGGGAGTCTCCAGCACCTTCACGGAGATCTTCGAGCCATCGGGTGCGTCGACCTGGATGAGGCGACGTGGCAGCGTCACCCGCTCGGACAGCGACCGCCGGATGCCAGCCGTCGTGCTGTGCAGGAAGAACGCCTCCGCCACACGCTCGGCGGATGCACTGTCAGCGGTGGCCTCGATGCGAAATCCGGGGCGCCCTTTCTTCATCATGGTACCCCACACCTGCACGTCAAGGGCACCCGCGGCGACCAGTGCCTCACGAAGCGGATCGATGTACTCCGGGCTCAGGTCGTCTACGTCCGCGGCCAGGGTCACGACCTGACTTGCCTCCTCAACGGGCTCCACCAGCAGCAGGCGGAGCGCGTTGGGGTAGTGCTCGGGATCCCGGCTGCCTGCTCCCCAGCCGGTTGCCAGAGCCCGCCAGCGAGGCGGAGGGGGCCCGGCGGATAGCACCCGCAACAGGACGGCACCTGTGGGAGTTGTTGCCTCCCCGACGATCGGTCCGTTGGGGCCGATTTCCAGCCCCTCGATCAAGGCCGTGGTGACGGGAGCGGGGACCGGGATGACCCCATGGGCCGCCCGAACCCACCCGCTTCCCAGCGCGACCGGCCGAGTGTGGATCCGCTCGATGCCGAGTCGCTCGAACCCTTCGATCCCTCCGACGATATCCATGACCGCGTCCACCGCGCCAACTTCGTGCAGCGCGACCCGCTCCGCGGGGACGCCGTGCACCCTGCCCTCGGCCTCACACAGCAGCGTGAAGGCCCGCACTGCCCGGTCGCGCACCCAGGCGCTGAGTGGCGCAGTCTCAACAATGGCGATCAACTCCTTCAGATGCCGGTGCTGATCGTGCTCGTGGTGATCATGCGGGTCGGTCCCATGGTCGTGGGCGTCGTCGGCGTGGCCGTGGGGGCCGACATACTCCGGGCTCGGGCCTTCGTGGCGACCATGGGGGAGTTCCACCGAGACACGGCTGCAGGCCATGCCACCCCGCAAGGTGCGGTCGACGGTGATGCGCACATCCGGGAACCCCAGGCGCGCCGGGAGCGCGGCCAGCCAATCGGCCGGCGCCCCCGCGTCGATCAACGCGCCGAGGAGCATGTCACCGCTCATCCCGGCGGCGGGGTCGAGAATCGCGAATCGCTCGACTGTCATCGGGGCGAAATATCGCCAGTGGCCCCGGGGAGGGGCAAATCGTCATTGGGGGAGCGGTACAGCCATCCAGCGCCGGTATTGAAGACGACCACACGCTCGTCTTCCGCCAGCAGGCTCTGCTCGCGCAGAGCCTTGGCGGCGGCCAAACCGGCCCCACCCTCGGGCGAGAAGTCGATTCCCTCCTCCGCCGAGGCCAACCTCGCCTCGGCGGCCAGGTCCTCATCGGACACTGCGACTGCCGCACCGCCGCTGGCCCGCAGCGCCTGGAGGATCAATCGATCGCCGAGCGGAGCGGGCACACGCAATCCGCTGGCGATCGTCCAGGGGTCATCCCAGGGGGCAGCCCGGTCGGCCTCGGAATGAAATGCCCGCACAATGGGTGCACAGCCGGTCGACTGCACCGTGAACATCCGTGGCAGGGCATCGGCGATCCAGCCAGCCATGCGCAGTTCGGCGAATGCCTTCCACATTCCGATCAGGCCGGTGCCCCCACCGGTGGGATAGATGATCACATCTGGCACGGACCAACCGAGCTGCATCGCGAGCTCCAGGCCAAGGGTCTTCTTGCCCTCGATGCGATACGGCTCCCGCAGCGTCGACAGGTCCATGGCGCCGGTTTCCGCGGCCCAGCTCCGGGCTGCATGGCCGCAGTCGCCGATGTGGCCATCGAGCAGCTGCAGATCGGCCCCGAAGAGAAGGATCTGGGCCAGGATGACCTTGGGAGTTGTGCTGGGAGCGTAGACGCGGACTGGCTGCCCTGCCCTGGCCGCATAAGCGGCGGCGGCGACGCCGGCGTTCCCAGCGGTAGGAATCACGAAACTCTCCGCGCCTCCAGCCACCGCGCGCGTGACGGCCGCGCTGAGCCCGCGTGCCTTAAAGGAGCCCGTCGGATTCACCCCTTCGTCCTTGATCCAGAGATCGGTGAGCCCCAGACGCTGCCCCGCTCGGGGAGCCTTGAGCAAGGGTGAGTCGCCCTCGCCTAAGGTGACAGGTTCCTCGCCCGCCATGAGCGGGAGGAACGCGCGGTAGCGCCACATGCCGTGGCCCCGCCGCACCTCGGCCCGGTCGGAGAGAGTAGGAAGACGCCGATCGGGATAGCGAACCAGCCACGGCTGCCCACAGGTCTCGCACACGGTCGGTAGCCCGTCGGGGGACCGACGGCGACCGCAGCTGGAGCACTCCAGTTGCCAGTCCATCAGCGAAGCCGGAATTGTGGTCGGGTGCAAGGATCGGGGGTGGCTAGGCGCGAAGAAACCGCTCGGCGAGCTGCTCCAGGCGATCATCATTACGCCGGCGGGCTTCGGCCAGAATGAGTTCCACCTCTGGCTTCAACGCCGGGTCCCCCCAGCGGTAGCCCGTTGCGGCTTCCGCGCCCAGCGAGTTGCCGCGGTTGGCGCCTTCGAGAAGGGCCCACGCAGCGGCCTGTGCGTACGACGGGTCGTCCCTTGGTGGGAGCTCGAAGCGCTCAGGCACGTCGTCATGGTCCTCGCGGACAAAGGCGCGCGACATCCCTCAAGATAAGGCCTTGGTGCAGACCAGGCTCAGCGTTCCGCGAGCGTCCTCAGGATCCGCTCGGCGAGCCGAGAGGAGAAGCCGGGGAGCGTGGCGATCTCGGTCGGAGTGGCGGACTTTACCCCCGCGAGGCTGCCGAAGCGTTCCAGCAGGGCTCGCCGGCGCGAGGGTCCGATGCCGGGAACGTCGAGGAGGGCGGAGGTGACTGTGCGCTGGGTACGGCGCTTCCGATTGTAGGCTAGACCAAACCGGTGGGTTTCGTCGCGCAGCCGCTGGAGCAGCCTGAGAGAGGGACTTCGCCGGGAGAGCTTGAGGCTGTCGGGTCGCCCGGGGAAGAACACTTCCTCGTCGCGCTTGGCGAGGCTCACCATGGGAATCTGGGCCACCCCCAAGGTGGTGGCGGCATCGACAGCGGCACTCAACTGCCCCTTACCCCCATCGATGACGATCAGGTCCGGCAAGGGCTTCTTCTCTTCCTGCCGGCGGGTGAGGTAGCGCGTGAGCACTTCGTGGATGGCAGCGTAGTCATCCTGCTGGCCGGGTCCCTTGATCTTGAACTTCCGGTACTCGCTTTTCTTCGGCCGACCGGCCTCAAACCAGACGAGCGAGCCGACCGTGTCCCGCCCCTGGTTGGTCGAAATGTCCACACAGACCATGCTGCGCGGAACGGTGGTCAGGCCGAGATCACGCCCCAGTGCGTAGACCGGATCGCCGGCACGTTCATCGGTCTCGAACGTCTCGATCCGAAGACTCTCCATGAGGTGTGTGGCGTTCTGGTCGGCCAGGTCGACCCATCGCCTGGCGATTCCCCGCTGCGGAACATGCCATTCGGTTTCCGGGAGCAGTTCCTGCAGCAGCTCTTCCTCTGCGGGCGGGAACGGCAGCATGAGACGACGGACCCTGCCCTCCATCGGCACGTAGGTGCGCACCAGAAGGAAGTTGAGGATCTGATCGTCCGGAGTGTCTCCCAGGTTTTCCAGGAAGGCATGCTCACGCGCGACGACTCGTCCATCCCGCACTCGCAGGAAGACGCCCACAGCATCGTCGCCGTCGCGGGCGTAGCCGAGCACATCCGCATCGCCGGTGCCGAGCACTTCGACGGTCGCGGGAGATTCGACCTGCTCGAGCCATTTAAGCTGATCGCGTAGCTGTCCGGCCCGTTCGTAGTCTTCACGCTCGCTCGCGCTGAGCATCGCATCGCGCACCTTCCCGCGAACGTCCCCGGTCTTCCCCGACAGGAAATCCACGACCTCATCGATCATGGCCCGGTACTCGTCCATCGACTGCCACCCGACACAGGGGGCCCTGCAGCGGCCAATGTGGTAGTCCAGACAGGGGCGTTCCCGTCTCTCTCTGGGCAGGTCGTCGGAGCAGCTTCGGACGGTGTAGAGGCGCCGGACGATCGCCAGGGTCTTCCGCAGCAGGGCTACGTCGGTGTAGGGACCGAAGTAACGAGCTCCTGGGATATCCCGGCGCCGAGTGACGAGGACTCGGGGAAAGGGCTCACCCAGGGTCACGGCGATCGAGGGGTAGCTCTTGTCGTCCTTCAAGCGGACGTTGAACCTGGGCTGGTACTCCTTGATCAGATTGTTTTCGAGCAGCAGGGACTGGGCCTCATTGGCCGTGACGATCGTCTCAACATCGGCGATGCTTCGCACCAGAAACTGGTTCC
Organism: Gemmatimonadales bacterium; assembly: GCA_035623055.1. Classification (GTDB taxonomy): domain Bacteria; phylum Gemmatimonadota; class Gemmatimonadetes; order Gemmatimonadales; family GWC2-71-9; genus JADJOM01. The sequence continues at coordinate 2,729 of DASPUE010000165.1, read as the reverse complement.
TTGCGCTGGTAGCGAAGTCATTGGTGAAGTAACTGCGCACCCGGCTTCGCAGCCGCTTGGCCTTCCCAACATACAGCACGTTCCCATCGACGTCCTTCCAGAGGTACACCCCTGGCTGGTCGGTGAGGGTATCGAGCTTGCGCTGTAATGCGTCAGGAAGGTTCGCCATACCCGAAAGCTAAGCGAAGATGGAAGCGTGTCTGGAGCCACCGGTCGCTTGGGGCGACGGCCTCAGCGGCCTCTTCCCAATCTGCCGACGAGGCCGCGCGCTTCCGGGACCCCCAGCAGGTGCGACAGCGTGAGGTAGCCCAGGCCGAAGGGCATGAGGACAGCGAAAGCCATCGGAATCGGGGGCAGCCGCGGCACGCCGAGCCACACTGCCATCCCTGCCCCGCCGGCCAGGAGGGCACAACTCCACAGTCGGATCAGGTATGGCAGCGGAAGCCCGGTGGGCCCGATCCGACGGTTGAGCCCTCTCTGCAGCAGCAGAAACTCCAGCCATCCCGCGACACCGGCCGAGCCGGTGAGCCCCGGAGTTCCCCAGCGAGGATCAACCCCGAGCAAGATTGGAAGCGGCACCGCACAGAGATAGCCCAGCGCCGTGGTCAGCAGGACCCGCAGCAGGGCATAGCGCAGCGGAGTGCGGGTATCGCGCAGCGCGTAGTAGCCGGAACTGTAGAGGCGCCCCATGGTTGCCGCGAGCAGCCCCACCGCGGAGCCACCCAGAATGGCCCAGACGAATCGGGTGTCGGACGCGGTGAACCGCCCGGTCTGGTAGAGCGCCCCTGCAATGACTCCGCCGAAGAGGAGGAAAGCCGCAGCGGAGGGTACCACGAAGAACGCCACCCGCCTGAGGCCGGCATCCAGGCGCTGGCGCAGCGCGGCCGCGATCTGCTCATCGTTCCCGGTCGCGCTGGACATGGCGGGGAGTTCGGCCGCACTGATCGACATCCCGAATAGGCTGACCGGAAGCATATAGATCGTCTGGGCGTTCTGCAGGGCGGTCACCGGCCCATTCCCGAGCAGGCTGGCGAGGATGCTGTCGACCCAGCCGCTGATCTGTACCACCCCGCGGCCGATGAAAACCGGGGTAAAGTTGCGCAGCACCAGCCGCACATGGTCGGACGTGGTATCGAGGGTCGGCCGGAACTGGCGGAGCAACGTGAAGACGGTGGGCAGCTGAACCAGGAACTGCAACGCGCTCCCGAGTACCGAGCCGGCGGCCGCCGCCACCACAATGCCACGCTCGTCGGTTCTCCCTGCGGCGACGATCACGGTGACGATAATCGCGAGGTTCCAGATGACCGGCGCAGCGTAGGAGAGGAGGAACCGCCGATGACTGTTGAGAACACCAAGGCACCAGGCGGAGAGCACGAAGAGCCCCGCGCCCGGGAAGAGGATGCGTACCAGACGGATCGTCAGTGCCAGCTTCTCAGCGCCGAACCCCGGTGCGATGAGCCGAGTCAGCGGGTCCGCCAGCAACATTCCGAGGAGGACCACAACCGAGCCTACCAGCGCCAGCATGCCGAACACCGCCCCGGCGACTTGCTCGGCCTCGTGGTCCCTGCCCTCCGCCCGGAGCCTGGCATAGACCGGGATGAACGAGGCGGAGAGCACGCCTTCGCCGAGGAGATTCTGCAGGAAATTCGGAATGCGGAACGCCGAAGTGAACGCGTCGCTCGCTTCGGAGAGGCCGAGGTACTTGGACAACACACGCTGGCGCACTAGCCCGAAGATGCGGCTCAGGAAGATCCCCGCGGCCACAAGCGCCGCGTGGCGGCCGCTCCGGGAGCGAGTCTCTGACACGGTCCCGGGATCGGGCGCGGTCACGAGTATGGATTACTGCTTGGGTGGCGGGAGCGTGGAGCGCCCCGGGTGCTCTTCGAGCAGGCGCTGCAGGAACTGGTTCTCTTCCTGAAGGGACTGTACGGTGCGTTGCAGGTCGTCCAGTTCGCTCCGAATGGTCTCGACCTCGCGGGCCAGCTCCGTCAGGTTCGGAGGTACCCTTTCGGGGCCTTCCAGACGGCGCGCGAGTGCCCGGCCGATCGGGGAGTCGATGACGAGCCCGATGATCGGGATCATCAGAGCGACGAGCAGAATGACGCCGAGGAACATCATGGATCGAGTCTACCGAGGGGGTGAGGCCCCTTCAAGTGCTGTGGCGTACCAGGCGTCTACGACGTTCGACAGGTCCTCCAGCAGTGGAGGGCCGTAGCGCGCCAGCCAAGGTGCGAGGGTGTGGACCCGTTCCTGGGGCCTGCCGAGGGGCAGCACCAGCTCACGGGCCCGGGCGATCTGCTGCATCTCCAGCGCCTGGCGACGTTTCAGGTGGGTGATGATCCGCTTCTCGGCATCATCGACCCCTCTCTGCGCCTGATTGGCGATGTTGCGGATGCTCCGCTCGATGGTCGGATCGATGCTCGCTGCTGCCTGCACCAGGGTCTCGTAATGGGTCGAGATGCTGCCCCGCAGGCCCTCGAGTGCGCTGTCTGCTTCTCGGGGCAATTGGCTTCGCACCACCCGCGCTTCGAGGCGTTGCCCGGGTTCCATCAGCTGTTCCAGCGTAGCCCCGAACTTGTGGAGGACCCGGTCGGTGCGGGCGTCGGCCATGATCCCGGACCACCGGGGCAACGCGACCTGCCGAGAGATCTCGAGCGGTGCATAGAGCGCCTCGGCCAGGGCGAGATACCGCAACTCGCCGGGCCCAGCGACGTAGGCCACAGTCGGGA
>DASPUE010000164.1:0-4984 GCA_035623055.1 Gemmatimonadales bacterium | reverse complement strand
TGAGCGGGCGGCCGGAGCGCGGGTCGGCGCGCAGCCCGGGGTGCTGGAGGTTCATCCGGTAGCGCATCACGCCGCGGCGGACGCGGTGGATGATGAGCACCGTGCCGTCGTCCTCCACGGACTCCACCAGCGCGACGTGGGTCAGCCCGTCGTCGAAGAGGCCGTCGCGATTCTGGTCGTAGGTGTCGTGGAAGAAAACCAGGTCTCCCGGGGAGGGAGTCGCGGCGGTGAACACCTGGCCGCGCGCCCGGGCCAGACGGAAGATGGACGTCACCGCGTTCTCGCCCGGGCGGGCCATCCCGTTCAGGGGCAACCCCACCGAGGCATAGATGCCGAGCACCAAACCCGAGCAGTCGTCGGGGAAGGGCTGGCCGGGCCAGCTCACCGTCCGGCGTCCGACCAGCCGCCGCGCCAGGGCCACCGCCTGCTCCCGGGCCTCCGGTCCGGCCGAGCTCTGCTGGGCGATCGCCGGGGCCGGAGTCGGTGGATCGCGCACAGGCGCGGTGGCGCAGCCACCCGCGGCGAGGGCGAACACGAAGGGGAAGAGAGGCCTCTGCATCCTGGGGCGCCCATGCTCGGGCCAGGTCGCCCACCGGTCAAACTCTCGTGCGGCCCGCCCGCCAGCGGCTACACTCGTGCGACGGGCTCCATGGCCGAGAAACCTCGCATCGTCGGCATCGACCTCGGCACCACCAACACCTGCGTGGCATCGGTGCGCAATCGCCTTCCCAAGGTGGTGCCCACCGACCGGGGGAATCTCATCGTCCCGTCGGTGGTGGCCATCTCGGCCAAGGGCGACCTCCTGGTGGGCAACGTGGCCAAGGACCAGATGGTGGTCAATCCGAAGAACACCATCTACGGCGCCAAGCGGCTCATCGGTCGGCACTACGCCTCCCGCGTGGTCCAGGAGATGAAGGGCTACTTCACCTACGAGATCGTCGAGGGCCCCAAGGGGGATGCGGCGGTCATCCTGGGCGCGACGACCTACTCGCTGCCGCAGATCAGCAGCTTCGTGCTCGCTCACGCCAAGCGCATCGCCGAGCAGTTCCTCGGCGGCCCGGTCCAGCAGGCAGTCATCTCCGTGCCCGCCTACTACAACGACCACCAGCGCCAGGCGGTGAAGGAGGCCGGCCGGCTGGCCGGTTTCGACGTGAAGCGCATCGTCAACGAGCCGACCGCCGCCGCGCTCGCCTACGGCTTCAACCGCGGCCTGGACCAGAACATCCTCGTCTACGACCTGGGCGGCGGGACTTTCGACGTCTCCGTCCTCCAGGTCACCGGAAACGTCTTCGAGGTCCTGGCCACCGGTGGCGACACCTTCCTGGGCGGCGTCGACTTCGACAACCGCATCATCGATTACGTTCTGGAGGCCTTCCTCCGAGAGACGAAGGTCGACCTGGCCCAGAATCCCATCGCCATGCAGCGGCTGAACAACGCCGCCGAGAAGGCGAAGATCGAGCTCACTGACATCCTCAACACCGTCGTCGAGCTGCGCTACATCGAGGAGCGCAAGGGCAAGCCGGTGGACCTGCGCGTGCCCCTCTCGCGCGAGCAGCTCAACACCCTGACCCGGGACCTGGTCGACCGCACCTTCGCCATCTGTGACCGGGTGCTGGAGGAGAAGGGAATCGAGCGCTCCACCATCGACGAGGTGATCCTGGTGGGCGGCCAGAGCCGGATGCGTCTGGTCCAGCAGGAGATCGCCCGGCACTTCGGGAAGCCCCCGCGCAAGGGCGTTCACGCCGAGGAATCGGTGGCCCTGGGGGCGGCGCTCCTCGGCGATTCGCTCGGCACCATCGATGCGGTGACGCTGCTCGACGCGCTCTCCATGCCCATCGGCTTCGCCCTCCCCAACGGGCGGTTCCGGAAGATCATCGACAAGAACTCGGTCATCCCGCTGGCCACCAGCTTCCGGCTCCCCGGGCCCAAGGACCATTCCCCGGCCATCGAGCTGGACATCTTCCAGGGCGACAGCGAGTTCATCGTCGACAACGAGTACCTGGGGACGGTGAAGGTGCCGGCCTCGGCGGCCGGCCGCCGCATCGACTTCCGGCTCAATGAGGAATGCCTGCTCGAGGTGGTGGTGGACCTCGACGCCGGGCCCCGGCACGTGGCGCTGGCCACCCGCGACACGCCGGACACGCTCAAGCGCGCGCTCGAGGAGGAGCGCCAGCGCCGCGCGACGCTGGCCTCGACGGCCGCCGAGGAGCCCCGCCCGGGGCTGATCTCCGGCCTCCGGCGCATTTTCGGGCGGAGCTGAGGGCCCGCCGGAACCCATGCCCGATTTCCCCTCCCGTGCCTGGTGTGAGGAGGCGCTGCGCCTCCTCGAGGCGGACCCGGAGACGGTCCGGGCCGGGGCCGGATGGACGGCGGACATCGGCGTCGTGGTGGACGCCGAGCGGGGCAAGCTCGACCGGCCCTTCGTGGTCTACGTCCGGCCGGTCGACGGGCGGGTGGAGCGCTGGAGCGTGCTCCCCGACCCGGACGACCTCGACGAGCTCGACCCGGCGTACCGCATCCGTGCTCCCTACAGCGTGTGGAAGGGGGTCCTGCTCGGGACGGTGGACCCCATCGAGGCCGTGCTCCGCCGGCGCGTCGACGTGCAGGGAGACATCCAGCCGCTGATGGAGCGGCTGCAGCACAAGGGGCTGGCCGAGCGGGTGCTGGCGGCCATCGACACGCGGTTCGTCGACGACCGGTGAGCGCGTGGTGCTGACACCGAGCGGGGGCAGAGGTGGGGCAGGATGGAGTAGAAGCCAGGGGAGGGAGGTGCGCCGGCGATGGGCATGCGCAAGAAGCTCAAGGACGAGGCCTTCGACGTGTCCCGGCGGGCGATGGAGCGGCTGCTCGCTGACGAGAAGCGTGCCCAGGTGGTGGCCAGTGCGCTGGGCACGGTGCAGCGGGGGAAGCGGGCCCTGGACCGTGGTCAGGAGGAGCTGATGCGGGCGCTCCAGCTCGCTCCGAAGAGCGAGTTCAAGGCGCTGGGCAAGGCCCTCTCCGGGCTCAAGCGGCGGGCCCGCGAGCTCGACGAGCGGCTGGCGGCGGCACTCCCGAAGCGGGATTGACACCGGGGGAGGCGTTGGGCACTGATGCCGGCCCCGTCGTGCAGCACGGGCGCATAGCTCAGCGGTAGAGCACTGCCTTCACACGGCAGGGGTCCGAGGTTCGAAACCTCGTGCGCCCATTGGAAATCCGGAAGCTTGGATGGGTTCGCCGGACCTCTGTCGTTCTGGGCTAACAATCTGGCTAACAGAACCACACACGTCCTGGACCACCGCTAGCCAGATCACGAGTCTAAGTTGCGGCGATGCCCTACCGCCGTTTCGACAACTCAGTGGAGGGAGTTGCCAAAGCTTGGCGTCAGCAGGTTGTAACCAGTGAGGCGTGGACGGTCGTACGCACCGCGGGGATCGGCGAAGCGCAGTCCCTCTTTGTTACGGCTCCGAACCACCCCGGGGGTTATGCCAAGCCGGGAAAGAACGATCCGCCGATCGCTGTTTTGCCTCGGGCCGCTCACGAGAAGATCGCGTCCGATCTTGCCTATGAGCTAGAGCTTCCCGTGCCGCCAGTGGTCCTTTGGGTTCGCCCAAGCCCGCCCCAGGGGCAGGAGACCTATGCGGCGATCTCGACCGTTCCCTTCACGAACGCGCAGATGTGGAGCACCATTAGGCAGGCAGGACACCTCGTCGAGCGCCTCACACTCGAGTTGAACCCGACTTGCTCGGCGATGGCGGCATTCGACACGTGGGTGTGGAACACGGACCGCCACAACGAAGGAAACCTACTCGTCACCGAAGAGATCGTCGGAGGCGAAACCTCAGTGGTCAGAGCCGCCTACATCGATTATGCCTACTCGCTGTCTCACAGTTGGCCGAGTCCGGCCGAGGTGCAGCGAGGTGGATGTGTGGCCTGCTACCCCAGCTTCGGGGTCCAGCCAGACCTCGAAGCGATGAGTGCTACCGTGACACGGATCGAGTCTCTTCCCGATTCGGTGATAGAGGAGGTCGTTAAGCGCGTGCCTCCCGAGTTCATTTCAGCAGAGTGCCGTCAGCGCACCTTGGAAGGGCTCCTCGCCCGTCGAGGCATCATCCGAAACGCGCTTCGGACGCAGTACGTGGGTCTGCCATGAAGGCCGCTACTAGGGGCTGGTACTCTTCGATTTCGTACCATCCGAATCCCGCGAGCGCGGATACAGATGATGGCATCTTCCTCGGAGTCGCCTTCGAGGAGCTCACGCCCAAGCTTCGTATCGTTGGTCTCGTTGCTCGTGCGGTGCTGACGGAGGACGAACTCCGCCACGCTGACCTCCTGGGCAAGGAGCTTTTGAAGGATCCGGTCAAGGCACTTTCACGGGAAATCGAGTTGGTCCTCGCTACGCCGACCGAGCCCGGTGGGATCCTCAAGGCACTGGCTAACAAGCTCGTTTGGTCATTTCGGTTCGGTTCCCCGCAGCCTCTCGCCGCCCCCAAGAAGCGGGGTGAGTTTCACGTCGATCCGATGCAGCTTTACAGCGAAGCGATTCAGCGTGCGCCTGTCACCCCGGCGGTTCGGCCCTGGGCGGAGTCCCCGAGGGTCTGGCAGTTGCCCGACGCGAGTCCAGGGCGCGCAGGCCGCGTCGGTAGCCGGTCCAGCCGGCGTCTCGTCCCGTCCGCCGGATGAGCCAGGGCGTGCCCCCGCAGCCAGCCGGGGCGGCGCCAGCGTTAAAGCGAGCGGCGCAAGTGCCCCATGAACCTGGCGTGCGTTCGCCCTGGCTCCGCTCCTCTATACTCGAGCGGTGCTGACCGCCGTCCTAGTGCTTCTACTGGCAGCGCCGTCCTGCGACCTCCCTCGGGACGCCGACGGGCGCGTCATCCGGGACCCCCAGGCGAAGGCCGCGTTCCGAGCCAGCAACCCGTGTCCGAGGACGCACCAGACGACCGGCAGTTGCCCGGGCTACGTGATTGACCACATCTGCCCGCTGAGCTGCTGCGGGCGCGACGACCCG
>DASPUE010000163.1:0-2299 GCA_035623055.1 Gemmatimonadales bacterium | reverse complement strand
CAAGATCGCGTACGACGCCGCGCTCGGCGGCAACAACGCCATCTCGCTCGACTCGCTCACCTTCGAGAACTACGACGTGAACTCGGCCACGCCCCTCATCGACATCACGAGCCCGGGCAACACGGCGAGCCCCGGCACGCCGTTCCTGTTCGACAACATGACGTTCGGCACCGACATCACCAGCGCCGGCGGCAGCGGCACTTATTTGCGGGTGACCGACTCGAACTCGAGTGACGGCAACGTGCTGACCATCGACATCAACAGCAATCTCGTCGTCACCGAGGGACAAGCCCACACTATTCTCGCGGGCGGCGCGGTCGTCAATTGGGCGCAGCCTTAGGCCGCGCGTCCGTTCGCCGTCAGCGGATAGCCACGCTCCTCATCCCGAGGGAGCGAAGCGACCGAGGGATCTTCTCCCCGAGCCCCTCCCCCCCGGCCAACGGTGTCATCGTCTCGAAGGACGGTTTCTCGGGATGGGAGGTCGCTATGGCCATGCGCTCGCGGCTCTGTGGGTCAATGCCCCTCGGGATTCTCCTCCTCGCCTGCGCCGGCACCGATTCCCTTGGTAACGGCGGAGGAGGAGGTAGTGGAGGCGGCGGCGAAAGCCCGACCCTGGCTCCGATGGAGTTCGATGCCTCGGTGAACGCCACCCCCCCCGCGGGCTACACCATCGCCAGCGACGAACAGCCATACAGTTGGCAAGCCTACGTTCGTTACGGCGATGCCTGGATCGCCGAGGGAAGTCCCCAGCACTCCGCCGCACCCGCTGCCCACCTCGTGATTGACTGCAACGACCCCGCGATGCACGACGCCTGTACCCTCCATCTCCCGGGTCTGATCCAGGTGACCGTCACGGACGTGTCGCCAAGTCCGGCGCGGCTCTGCGCCTACAAGAGCGGCTTCCTGTGGCGCGCCGATCTCCTGCTCAACACCCCGGCGGGGAGCCTGGTCCTGGCACCGGTCGCCTCGTCGAGCCAAGATCCGGCGAACCAGGGGGCCTGTTACCCCTAGGCCGTCGCACATATGCAGACGAGATGCAACGCGTTGTTTCGCTACATCAGCCAGACAGATTGCGCCCTCGGCACCGCCGAGCGTATCGTATTCTGCGGGCTCCGATCCTAACGAAACGAGCCCTATGCCCGTTACCGCGAAACTCTCCAAGCGGTTCTACGATACCTTCGGGGATGAGATCAGCGATGATCTCGTCGATTGGTTCAACCAAGTGGATGCCACCTACCGGCAGGAACTGCGGGAGCAGAACGACCTCAACTGGGCCCGGGTCGAGGCCCGGATCGGACAGACCGAAGCATCGCTCCGGTCTGACTTCGAGGTGGGCCTCGAGCGGCTCCGGTCCGATCTGCTCAAGTGGATGTTTCTCTTCTGGACCGGAACCGCCCTGACCGTCATCGGGCTCGTGACCGCAGTCGGCAGGTAGCAGCCGCGAAACCAGGGCCGCACCTCGATGAGGCCAGAGGCCGGGCGGGAGCCATCTCGCCCGGGCTTAATGCAGGTGCCAGCGCCCCGGATCCTTGAGCACCACCGCGGCCGCGAGTGTCTGCAGCCGGGCAGCGAGGGCCGGCTCGACCCCGGCCGGCGCGGCCAGCCCCTCCGGGCTCGCGTGAAAGAGGGTCGCGTAGAGCACGCAGGCGGTGAGATAGGTACCGGCGGGGGCCGGGTGACTGCCGTCGCCATCGAAGAGTGGCGCGTCGGGTATCTCGCGCCGCGCCAGCCGCCACGCTTCCCCCGCCGCGGCCACCCGGAGGTCGAGCTCGTTCGCGATGTGGAGATATCCGTCGGTGATCGCGGCCTGCATCGCCCCGAAGTCAGCGAACCCGTTGTCGGCGAGCCCGTCCCGCCGAGCCCAGGTGAGATAGAGCACCGGCTCCGAGCCGTGGCTGCGGATGGCAGTGGCCAGCCGGCGGACGGCGGGATACATGCCTGCCTCGCGGGCCTGGGGCACCGCGGGCACGATGCTCTGCTCCTGCAGGATGACGAACGCCCACGGACTCTCCTCGATCTTCCGGCTGGTTTCCGCCGACCCCGCATGCTGCTGGAGCGTCCACCCCCCGGGCGCGGCCATGTCCACAATCACCGGATGGCGGCCCGCTTGGGCCAGCTCGGCGAAGCGGTGCGGGAGATCGTTGACGTAGGTGTAGCTGTTGCCGATGAAGAGCACCCGCACCGGCGGGGGCAGCGGCTCGGCCCGGGCGCAGCCGGCGAGTACTGCGATGACAAGAGAGAGAGTCAGGAAGCGGCGCACGCCGAAAGGTAGGGTGGTGGGGGCGTAATGGCAGCGGGG
>DASPUE010000162.1:0-7598 GCA_035623055.1 Gemmatimonadales bacterium | reverse complement strand
GTTCAGGTAGTAGTGCAGGCCGACGACGGGTTCACCCCCACGCCGGTGATATCGAGAGCGATCTTGCGTTGGAACCAGGCGGCCGGCCTGACGACGGCGGGAAGGGCCGACGGCATCGTCATCACGCCATCGCACAATCCTCCGCGCGATGGCGGCTTCAAGTACAACCCGCCGAACGGCGGCCCCGCCGACACCGACGTGACCGGATGGATCCAGGAGCGGGCCAATAACCTACTTCGGTCAGGGAACCGCGGCGTGAAGCGAGTGCCGTACGAGCGCGGGATCGCGGCGCCGACCACACACCGGGAAGACCTCCTCGGATCGTACGTGGCCGATCTCGGCAGCGCCATCGACTTCGACCCAATACGAGCCGGCGGGATCCGGGTTGGCGTCGATCCGCTGGGTGGGGCTTCGCTCGGTTGCTGGGCCCCGATCGCCGATCGGTACGGCGTGGACCTGACCGTGGTCAATCAGGCGGTGGACCCACGCTTCGCATTCATGACTGTGGACCACGATGGCCGGATTCGCATGGACTGCTCCAGTCCCTCGGCGATGGCAGGGCTAGTGGGGCTCAAGGACCGGTTCGACATCGCCTTTGGGTGCGACCCCGATGCCGACCGCCACGGCATTGTCACCCGCTCGCACGGACTGCTCAATCCGAATCACTACCTCGCCGTCGCAATCGGATATCTCCTCCAATCCCGGCCGCGCTGGTCGCGGGAAGCGACAGTCGGCAAGACCCTGGTCTCCAGCGCCATCATCGATCGAGTCGTGGCGGAGCGGGGACGCCGGCTGTTCGAGGTGCCGGTGGGGTTCAAGTGGTTCACGCCCGGTCTCTATGAGGGCTCGTGCTGTTTCGGCGGCGAGGAGAGCGCCGGTGCGAGCTTCCTGCAGCGCGATGGTTCGGTATGGACCACCGACAAGGACGGATTGTTGCTGGGTCTTCTGGCCGCGGAGATCACTGCGGTCACGGGAAAAGACCCGGGAGAGCACTACGCCGAGTTGAGCGGGAGGCTGGGTGCTCCGGTCTACACCCGAATCGACACCCCCTGCTCACCAGGAGAGAAGGCCGGGTTCAAGAAACTCACTCCGGAAGCCGTCACGGCCACCGCACTCGCGGGCGACCCGATCGAAACGCGACTCACCAACGCGCCGGGCAACGGTGCGCCGATCGGCGGGCTCAAGGTCACCACCGGCTACGGCTGGTTTGCGGCGCGGCCGAGCGGAACCGAAGACGTCTACAAGCTGTACGCGGAGAGTTTCCGGGATGCCGCTCACCTCGATCGCATCGTGACAGAAGCGAAGGAGATCGTGGCGCGGGCACTGCGCCGGTAGATCGGGCTATCGCCCTTTCGCGGCCTTCGTGTCTTCGCGGTAACCAATTTGTTCAACCGCGAAGGCGCAAAGACGCGAAGAAAGGCTTTCCAGTTACATACCCTTCGCGGCCTTCGCGTCTTAGCGGTAGCGACTGCATTCAACCGCGAAGCCGCAAAGACGCCAAGAAAGGCTTTCCAGCTAAAGACCCTTCACGACCTTCGTGTCTTCGTGGTAACTAATTTGTTCAACCGCGAAGTCGCAAAGACGCGAAGAAAGGCCGGGCACTGCGCCGGTAGATCGGGCTATCGCCCTTCCCCTGCTTGGGCTCCCTGGCGCAGCAGCCCGGCGAACTCGTCCAGCTCCGTTGTACCGAGGTCCGAGACGACCCAGTAGACATAGTCCGGTTCCACCCAGTGCAGGAGATGGTATCCCTGCCGGGTAAGGGTGGCCGGGCCGGAACTCGGCCCCCTGCCTGTCGGCCACAGGAAGACGTTGATCACGTGCTGGCGCCGCGCATACACCAATGCCGCCACCGGTTGGCCGCCGATGTACTCGAGCCTTCCCCCAGTCAGCGGATAGCCCCGTCCCTCGAAGTCGGAGACCGGAGGAGAGAAATCGAGTTTGCCGTTGAACCATGGCTTCACGGTGTGCTGGTCCGAAGATGCCACATCGGTGAGATGGTTCCCCATGAGCGAGCGGATGTGGCTCGACAAGAGGGCGTCGGTAAGCGCGTCGGTCGCGGTACGATCGGACGCGAGCTTCCAGGTCCCGGCAATGACGCCGATCAGCACCGCGGCGGCGGCGGACCAGGTGCGGTAGGCCCTGGCGCGGAAAACGGACTGGCGGGGACTGGTGCCCACGGCCCGGACAATGCTGGCGCGCAATTCCGCTGGCGCGGCGAGCGGCGGAAGCTGCTCGCGCAGCGCAGACCGGAGCGCCATGTGACGCTCGCAGGCAGCGGCGCAGTCGGGGCAGCCCGCCAGATGGGACTCCATCTCCCGGGCCTCCGCGTCCGGAAGCTCTCCGTCGACATGGGCATCAAGCCGCTCCCGGAATTCCGCGCAGGTCATGGCCGCCCCACCAGTCGTTCCAGGCGCGCCCTGGCCCGCGCCAGCCGGGACATTACTGTCCCCACCGGAGCCGCGATGATCGCCGCAATCTCCTTGTACGACAGGTCCTGCAGCTCACGCAACACGATGACCTCGCGAAACTCGGGCGGCAGCTGATCGAGGGCTCGACGCAGCCGCTCTCGATCCGCCGCACGGATGACCAATGCCTCGGGGTGATCGTCACCCGCCACCTCGCTATGCAGCTCTTCGTCGAATTGAAGCTGCCGATCCTCGCTCCGGTGGCGGCGGTGCCAACTGTACGCGGTGTTGCGGACGATCGCGAGCAGCCAGGCGCGGGCATCACCGCCGCGGTAGCCGTCGAAATGGCGGATGGCCCGGAGCATCGCTTCCTGAGTGACATCGCGAGCATCCTCGCCATCCCGCAGGAGGTAGTGCGCGAGCGTGTACGCCGCATCGAGATGCGGCAGCATCACGTCCTCGAAGCGTGCCTGCCGAGTCGGTTCCAACGGCCTCCTCACCGAGACGATGGCCGGGTCGACCAATGGTGCATCCGGCCGTGAAACGGGACCAATCTCGATCTCCGGGAGGCTGCTCGGAAGAGGCACGTGCCGCTCAGCTGGCCGGCGCGCTGGCGGTGGAACGTTCCCAGTTGACGAACAGGAATCCTCCCGGCGCCACGAACTTGGGCTCCCCGGGGCCGGGAAGGATCTGCAGCTGGAGCTCCTCGATCGGGTTTCTGGAACAATCCCAACAAGAGATGGCGAAATCGCCGTCGCGCCGGGTGCGGGAAAGCAGCATCACGTGCACCATGGCGTTGTCGGTGACCAGAGTATCGTTCCGGAACAGATGGCCGATGGCCCACACTGCGACCTTGCTGTTGATGGTGGGGACCAGAGGGGTGTGCACCTGGGTGATCCCGTGGTAGTACAGCCCCATGATGACACCACCGAACTTGGGATGGTGCGGGACATCCTTGGTCTGCACCCGGTCGAGCACCAGCCGCCAACGGGTCGAGTCCTCTGTGGTGAACTCCGCCTGCCCATCGACAGAGTCCCGAACCGATCCCAGGTCCCACGCGGTCAGGCTGAACCGCCCATTGATGCGCGCCACGTTATTGGAGTAGGGCCCATCCTTGATCTGGGCCTCGAGCCCCTCCTGCTCGTTCCCGAATGACCGGAGTATCGGCCCGGCGCTGTCGGGGAAGGGGAATGGTCCGGGGAGAATTTGGATCACCGGGCCGGCTCCGGTCACCATGATCCCCGCAACCTTCCCCGTCCCTGCCATCGCTTCGTGACTGGCGGCGCCGGTGCTCCGCTCCGCCGCTCCGCCCACGCGAAGGTGCGCCTCCATGCCGAGCCGCTTGTGGGAATCGCCGCCGATTGGGCAGTAGACCTCGTATGCACCGGGCTTGAGTGTCACGGTCAGACTGTCGCTCGATCCGGGCTGGATCAGCGCGATCTCCCGTTCCAGGCCGCTCCCCTCCACTTCGAACCCATGCGGTATGCTGCCGGTATTGACGACCGAGAAGCGTACCAGGCCTCCCGGGACCCGAGCAGGCGACATCTCCACCTTCCATTCCGAGAGTCGCACCGTGACCAGCGTAGGCATTCCGGGTCCGTGAGCCGGATACCCAGCGGATGGGGCGGGCCCGCCGGCGAGGATGGCCGCGAGATAGACATTGAGCAGGACCTGCATGCGTGCTCCTGAGAGTCGGGGTCACAGGCTAGACTCTCAGGCGTCGGGTTTTATTCCCGCGGGGCAAGGTGCAACACGTCGTCGGCCGTTCCCCGCTGCCGAGGCGGCGAATACATTTTTGGCGTCACCCTCCGCCCCAGGCCCGCATGGTTCCGCGCCAGCCGTGGTTTCAGCGTCGCTTCAACTTTGAACTTCCAGTCTCGGCCGCTTCGAGTCTGGTCGAGCGGCTGCGAGGTACTCCGGCTCGTCTCGAGGACCGCCTCCGAGGGCTAAGTCCGGAGCAGCTCACCGGCCGGATCGGGGATCGATGGTCCATTCAGGAGAACGGCGGACATCTCTGGGATTTGGAGCCGCTGTGGCTTTCCCGGGTGGAGGATCTTGCCGTCGGGCGTCTCACGATGCATCCCGCCGACGTCGATAACCGCCACACCTACGAAGCTCATCATAACGGGCGGCCCCTGTCCGGGATTCTCACGGGCTTCCGAACGGCGCGGCTCGACCTGGTCGGTCAGCTCGAGACCGCCGACGAAGCCGACTGGCTGCGATCCGCCGTGGATCCCCGTCTTCAGGTGAAGATGAGGCTCCTCGACCTCGCCGTGTACATAGCCGAGCACGACGACCACCATCTTGCCACGATCACCGAACTTCTCCGCCGCGGTGCCTGACCACCACCACATGAACCGGGGCTCACCCCTGTTTCAGGATGTCGTCAAATCCAGTTGGCTAGCCTCGGGGAACGGCCTGCCGGGAGGACCGATGACGATGAAGCGGGCGCTCACGCTGATCCTTGTGGTGAGTCTCGTTGGCGTGGCCTTTTCGGGAACGCTGACCTATCGCGAGCTGTGTGGCAAAGGTGCTACCGGCTGCTCCGCCGCCGGGACAATTCTAGGGTATCCAGCCTGCGTGTACGGGCTGATGATGTACCTGGTGCTCGTCGCGATCGCATCGTTCGGGTTGCGGGCGGAGAAGTAGCCGGGCACGGCGGGAAATCCGTTGTGCATCGAGCGCCGTACGCAGGGAACACTCCCCCGGAGTCTTCCCGATGCGCGACCCGAGCGCGACCGAGCAGTCACCCGCCCTTCTGGACCTCGATGCCACCTTCCTGCCGATCGGACACATGCGGCAGATCTCCCGGGTCGTCCGTGTGGACGGCGCGGAGATCACGGGGGAGGTGGAGCTTGGGGCGGGCCATTGGGTGTTCGGGGAGCACTTTCCCGGCGATCCCATTTTTCCCGGCGCGCTTCTGATTGAGGCGGCGGGCCAGCTGGTGGTGCTGTGGGCGTGGGCCAACGGGTCCCGGGGGCGCCCACGCTACGCCAGGGTCTCCGCGGAGTTCCACCGGCCGGTCGGCCCGGAGGCGGAGCGGATCTCGCTCCGGGCTGAGGTCCGTCGCAGGCGGCACCTGCTATTTGCGACGGTCGGTCTCTGGGTCGCGACGAGCCACGTGGCGACGGTCGATGCGGTGCTCGCGGTCCTTCCCGCCGACTGAGCGCTCGCCACACTCGCTCGCGGGGTTACCGAACGGCTCCTCCGTCAGTACGTTAGCCAGCCGCTGAACTTCTCTCCCCGGGCCCTGCCGCCGCGGGGGCCACAGTCCGCGGAGGAGACCGTGACCACCAGCCAACCTCGTTCCACACCCTATCCGCTGATCGGGCTCGTGTGGCTCGTCGCCGTCATCGTTCTGGGAGCCACCGGACAGATCGCGACTCTCCGGCCACCCGCGCCGCAGCTTGTGCTGGTCGGCCTCACGGTCGCCCTGCTCCTGGCCGGCACCCTGCTGCCGGGCTTCCGGATCTGGCTGGCGGGCATCAATCTCCGCCAACTGGTGGCGCTCCACATTACCAGATTCGTGGGGATCTACTTCCTCATTCTGTACGGGCGAGGCGAGCTGCCGTTCGAATTCGCCGTTCCTGGAGGTTGGGGCGACATCGTCATCGCGACCGGCGCCTTGGGCCTGGTACTGCTGGTTCCCGACCTGACGGCCCGCCGCAGCTGGCTCTTCACCTGGAACCTGCTCGGCCTGGCCGACATCCTCTTCGTGGTCGGCACCGCTGCGCGGCTGGGGTTCACCCAGCCTGAGAGCCTGGCGGCTCTGCTTCAGCTGCCGCTCTGTATCGTGCCGCTGTTTCTGGTTCCGATCATCATCTCCAGTCACGTGCTGCTGTTCACTCGACTGCGCCGCGAGCGGCTAGAACAGAAATGACCTCCTGCGGAAATTGATGATACGGATCAGGGCGGTGGCGGTCTTGCTCGTGATGGTGGTCGCCGAATCGGTTCATGGTGCGCTGCGGAACGCGCTGCTCGCTCCGGTCGTCGGGGACATCCGAGCCCGCCAACTTTCGGTGGCGACAGGCTCGATCCTCATTCTCCTCATCGCGACGGCGTCGATCCGGTGGATTGGCGCTTCATCGCGACGGTCGCTCATCGGAATCGGTGGACTCTGGGTGAGCCTGATGCTGGCGTTCGAGGTCGGCGTCGGACGTTGGGTAGCCCGGCTTTCGTGGGACCGTATCCTCTCGGACTACGACCTGGTCCGAGGGGGCATGCTTGGCATTGGCATGCTCATCCTGGCTGCCGCCCCGCTCATCGCGGCCGGGATCAGGCGCCTGCCGGCCGGTTCCTGAGCCGATCGGGCGGGTAACACACCGCGGCCCCCGAGCCGGTGTGCGCCGGGTTCCGGGCTCGCCCTTGCGCGCGGCAGGAGCGTGCATCAGTTATTCGGCAGGGTCGCTCAGGAGTCTCCGCCGTATGTCGCCGCTGGCTGGTCACCCATTCCTGCTTGGATTCCCTCCACTTCCCCAGGGAGGGACAAGCTTCGTAGGAACGATTCTCGGTCCACCGGAAACCCCTGGCACCGCGAGGGCCTGGACCGATGGCTTTCTGCCGATATTCAGTCATCTGTACGGCGTCACCCTCGAGCCCGGTTCCCTGAACCTCCGGCTGCCTTCTCCCGTGGAGTGGGAGGACCCCTACGAGCTTGATATCGAAGGGCGCCACTGGGAGTTCTGTCCCGTGGTGCTCGAGGAACGTCAGGTCGGCGTCGCCTACCGGATGGATCGTCGTTTCCCCAACCTGATCGAGATCGTTTCGGTGGTGGACCTGCGCCGGGCACTGGGCGGGCTACCCGATGGGGCTCGCGTGGCGGCCCGGCTGCTCCCCGGCTGGGATCTGCGGCCGGCGGCATAGCCCGAATCCGGATGCCTCGACTCGTCGCGTTCCTGCGGGCGATCAATGTCGGCGGGCACACGGTCACTATGGGCGAGCTGTGCCGACTGTTCTCGAGTGCCGGCCTCAAGGACGTCGAGACGTTCATCGCGAGCGGCAACGTCCTCTTTTCCTCCCGAGTCACGCGCACCGCGACGCTCGAGCGGTCCCTGGGCAAGGCCCTCGAATCTTCTCTGGGCTACGCGGTGGCGGTCTTCATCCGGAACGAACTGGAGCTTGTGGATATCCATCGGTATCGCCCATTTCCCGAGCCCAAGATGCAACGGGCGCGGACGGTGCATGTCGGCTTCG
>DASPUE010000161.1:0-8731 GCA_035623055.1 Gemmatimonadales bacterium | reverse complement strand
CGGGCGGCGCATTCGCGGACCTGCCCGACGTTGCCGGGAGCGCCCTCGAGCAGCTCGGTGTAGACGGTCTGGATCGAGTCAAGGATGAGCAGATCGGCGTGGAGTGCGCGGGACGCATCCAGGATCGCCTCGAGCCTGGTCTCTCCGACGACGTGAACCGGTCCCGCGTCTTCTTCCAGGCGGCCGGCCCGGAGCCGGACCTGCTCCGGCGACTCCTCCCCGCTCGCGTAGAGCACCTTGCGCCCGGCGGCTTCCAGGCGGGCCGCTGCCTGAAGCAGGAGGGTGGATTTGCCAATGCCCGGCTCACCGCCAACCAGCGTCATGGATCCAGGCACCAATCCGGAGCCGAGGACGAAGTCCAGCTCCGGTAGCCCGGTGCTCCAACGAATGAGCCGGGACTCCTCGATGTCGCGCAGCCGAGCTGGGGTTGCAGTCGCGGTGATCCGCCTGGCGGCGCCACCTGTCGCTCGGTGTGGGGCAGCCAGCACCACCGGCTCTTCGGCCACGGCATTCCATGCGCCGCACGCCTCGCACTTGCCGACCCACTTCGGGTGGTCGTGACCGCACTCGGTGCAGCGGTAAACCGACCGGGGCTTAGCCATGCGGGAGCCGGGTCCTGGCGCCGACGGCCAGCGCCGGGACCGATTCAGACATATTCGGGTTCCTCGCGCTCCGTGAGGCTGGCGAAGCGGGTGAACTGCTTGTGGAAATAGAGGTCCAGGGCGCCGGTGGGTCCATTGCGGTGCTTGGCAACGATCAACTCGGCCTTCCCTTCGTTGCTGTTCCCGTCCTTGTCCATCTGCTCGTACATCTCCGGGCGGTGAATGAACAGCACGATGTCCGCATCCTGTTCGATGGCGCCCGAATCCCGGAGATCGGAAAGGATCGGCTTGCGCTCACCGCCCCGTTGTTCCGAGGCGCGGGACAGCTGCGACAGCGCGATCACCGGCACCTCGAGTTCCCGCGCCAGCGCCTTGAGAGAGCGCGAGATGTCCGAAATCTCCTGGACCCGATTGTCCGAGTAGGACGGGCTCCGCATCAGCTGGAGATAGTCCACGACGATCAGCTTGACCTCGTTTTCCATTCGGAGGCGGCGCGCCTTGGACCGCATCTCCAACAGGGTCAGCGCCGGGGTATCATCGATCCAGATCGGGCAGCTCGAGAGCACTCCGGCGGCACGTGCCAGCTTGGTGAAGTCATCGTCAGACAGCGTGCCCCGCCGCACCCGCTGGCTGTCGACCCACGCCTCGGCGCACAGCAGTCGCTGCACCAGCGACTCCTTGGACATTTCCAGGGAGAAGAATGCCACCCCGGCTCCGGTTTCCGCCGCGTGGGCGGCGACGTTCAGGCAGAACGCAGTCTTTCCCATCGACGGGCGGGCCGCCACGATGATGAGGTCGCTGCCCTGAAAGCCGGTCGTCATGTCGTCCAAGTCTTTGAAACCGCTGGGGACGCCGGTAACCTGTTTGCCCTGGCGATGGAGCTTTTCAATGCGCTCCATCGTCGGCCACAACATCTCCTTCAACCGGCTGAACCCCTCTGCCTTCCGATATTGCGAGATCTGGAAGATCCGTGACTCGGCCTCGTCCAACAGCTCGTGGGCAGGGAGCGCACCTTCGTACGCCTGCGAAACGATGGCGGTCGAGCTCTCGATCAACTGGCGGAGCACCGCCTTTTCCCGGACTATCGCGGCATGGGCTTCGAGATTGGCCGCGGTCACCGCGGCATCGATCAATTCCGCGAGGTAGAGTTCTCCGCCGGCCGCCTCCAGCTCCCCTTTGCGCTCCAGCTCGTCCCGCAGCGTGATGTGGTCGATGACCACCCGACGCTCGATGAGCCGCCGCATCGCTCGGAACAGCCGCCGGTGGGCTTCCTTATAGAACAGCGCGTCGTCGAGCAGTTCGGCGCCGCGCAGCGACGCGTCCTGATCGAGCAGCATGGCGCCGAGCACCGCCTGCTCGGCTTCGTTGCTCCAGGGGGCGCCTCGAACGCCGGAGGCACCCTCCGCGATGAGGCGAGGATCAGGAAAGACGGAAGTCATGGTCGCGACGGCTAGCCACGGAGGGTGGGTCGAAGACGCTAGTGCAGAGTCAACCTAATGGCGTTCGCGTTCTCCTCGCAACGAGAGTCAACGTAGCAAAAAATCTCCACAGTAAATCCACGGCCGTCCACAAATCCACGTCGCTGTGAACTGGCTCACCCCTCCAGGAGTTGTCGGGCAATCCGGACGTCATCCCAGGTCGGTCGCTTCCAGTTGGGGTTGCGAAGCAGCGCCGCGGGATGGTAGGTGACCACGACCGGGATGCCGGCGTAGGAGTGGACCTGGCCGCGAAGCTCGCCGAGACTCTTCTTGGAGCCGAGCAACCACTCCGCGGCGGTGCCACCGAGGGCCAGCAAGACCTTGGGGCGAACCAGGGCGATCTGGCGCTGGAGGTACGCCAGACAGGCAGTCGCTTCGTCCGGCAGGGGTTTGCGGTTCTGAGGCGGCCGACACTTGACGATGTTGGCGATGAAGACGGTTTCTCTGGGGCACTCGATGGCTGCAAGGATCTGATCCAGCAACTGGCCGGCGGCGCCAACGAAGGGGCGGCCAGTCTCATCCTCGGTGGCACCCGGTCCCTCGCCCACGCACATGAGCCGCGCGCTGGGGTTCCCTTCGCCGGGGACGGTATGCTGCCGGCCTTCGCACAGGCGGCAGCGTCGGCATTGGCTGATCATCGTCGCCACGGCTTCGAGCGACTCGAGGCCGGCGATCTCGTCGCCGACGAGGACCGGATCCGGCGGTACGATCCGGAGTCCCGGGCCAGGAACGGCCGGCGCGTCCTTCATCCATTTGGGTGTGGACCCTGGCGTCTCGACTCGCCCGGCGGCGGCCGGTGCCGGCGGCGGCGGCGCGGCCGGAACTTCTGCCGGGACCGGATGGGTGACCGAGGGAGCGACCTTCGCCGTGACGCCCGGCGCCGGCTCCTCCGGTTGAGCGCTCGCCGGCTTGCGGCGACCACTCTTGGCCCCACCCTTCTTGGCGTTGCCCTTCTCCTTTCCGTCGGCCAGATACACTTCCTTCCCACCGAGCTCGGCCTGCTGTCGGAGATAGCGCTTTCGCTTATCGCTCAAGGCGTGCCTCCACAGCGTCGAGAATGCGTTCCGCGACCTCACGTTTGGAGGCAAGCGGCACCTCGATCTCGCCGCCATCGCGGTCGAGAATCACCACCCGATTGGTGTCGACGTCGAAGCCGGCGCCCGGCTCCAGGGCGTCGTTCACCACGATCAGATCGAGTTGCTTCCGCGCCAGTTTGGCTCTGCCCTTGGTCACTGCATCTCCGGTCTCGAGCGCGAACCCTACGATGATGCTCCCCGGCCGACGGAGCCTGGTCGTCCCGCTCAGAATGTCGTCGGTCGGCTCCAGGGCGAGAGTCAGGGACCCAGACTCCCGTGGCCTCTTGCTGGGACTGGTCGTGCTGGGGCGGTAATCGGCCGGAGCGGCCGCCATGATCAGCACGTCAGAATCCGGCAACGCCGCGCGTACTGCGGCATCCATTTCCGCCGTCGTTTCGACTCGCGTCACGGCTACCCCGACAGGCGGCGATTGCCCCACCGGCCCGCTGACCAGCCGTACCTCGGCTCCACGCTCCCAAGCCGCTTCGGCCAGCCGATACCCCATGCGGCCGCTCGAGCGATTACTCACGATACGCACCGGATCGATCGGCTCTCGGGTCGGACCCGCGGTCACCAGGACCCGCTTGCCGGCCAATGGCCCTCGTCCGGCAAGGAGCCTGCCAGCGTGCAGGAGGATGGTCTCGGGTTCGCTCATCCGCCCCGGTCGGTCTGATGGCCCCTCCGCCAAGGCCCCGGTTTCCGGTCCCACGAAATGGGCCCCCCGGCTCCGGAGCGTGGCCAGATTTTTCTGGGTCGCGGGGTGCGCGTACATCTCGTCGTTCATGGCGGGCGCGAAGAGCACCGGACCCGAGCGCGCGAGCAGTAGTGTGGTGAGGAGGTCGTCGCCCAGTCCCTGAGCCACGCGCGCCAGCAGATGGGCCGTGGCGGGCGCTATGATGACCAGTTCCGCCTGCTGGGCGAGGCGGACATGCTGCAACGAGGTCCCCTCCTCCCAGAGGGAGGTGAGCACGGGGCGGCCGGAGAGGGCTTCAAACGTCGGGGGCCGCACGAACTCCGCGGCCCCCCTGGTGAGGATCACATCAACCCGGGCACCGGCTTCCGCCAGCCGCCGGACCAGGATGCAACTCTTGTAGCTTGCAATCCCGCCCGACACGCCGACGACCACCTGGCGGCCGGTCCACACGGTCACGCCTCGGAGCGGCGCCGGCGAGAAATCTTGTATTCCAGCTCCCCGGTGCAGAGCTTGTCCAGCGCCTGGGTGGTCATCTTCTGCTGCTTCTCGATGATCCGCTCCTTGGGCAGCTCGTTGATGTGCCGCGCAAACTTTGCGGCCACCAGCACGCCAAGGTACTTGTTGCCCGCCTGACGGGCGGCTTCGGTCGGGGTGTAGATCTTCATCGGACTGCATCCTCCTCTGGGTCTATGCATGGCCCGCCGACCCGCCGGCGCGGCCTCCTGTTTCTCCTCAATACCCTATCTAGCGCCGAGCCGCCTCCGCGGAGATCTCCCGCCGGAGTGCTCGAATCCGGGCCGCCAGATCGGGCTGGCGCACGGCTTTCCGTCCTTCGGCATCGATGATCGCCGAGACATCGAGCACGGCGTCGTGCAGTTCGTCGTTCAGGACGACGTAGTCGTACTCATCGACCGCGCCCAATTCCCGTTTGGCGATCCCCAGCCGCTTCGCCAACTGATCGTGTTGCTCCGTACTGCGGAGCGAAAGGCGGCGGATCAGTTCGCTGCCCGACGGGGGCAGCAGGAAGATCTCCACTGCGTCTCGGAACCGGCGCCGCACCTTCCTGGCCCCAGCCACTTCGATGACCAGCAGGGCGTGCCGGCCACTCTCGTGAATCCGCGCCACCTCGGCCTTGAGCGTGCCGTAGCGATTGCCGCCGTAGGTCGCCGTCTCGAGAAACTCCCCGGCCCGCTCCCGTCGCGCGAAGGCCGCGCGAGACAGAAAGTGGTAGTCCCGGCCGTCCATCTCCCCATCGCGGGGCGTTCGGGTGGTCGCCGAGACCGATCGGGCCACATCGCTCCGCCTCGCCAGCAACCGCTCCGCCAGCGTCGTCTTCCCGACCCCGGACGGCGACGAGAGGACGATGAGGAGTGGCTTCACTCGAGATTCTCGAGCTGCTCGCGAAACTTCTCCAGCTCACCCTTCATCCCGATCACCTGCTGCAGGATCTCGGCGTCGTTCCCCTTCGACCCCATGGTATTCACCTCGCGACCGAGCTCCTGCGCCAGGAATCCCAGTCGCTTGCCGGCCGGCTGGTCGCCCGCGAGCGCCTCGCGGCAGGCCGCGATATGACCGGTGAATCGCACCAGCTCCTCGGTGATGTCGAGCTTGTCGGCAAGCAAGGCGATCTCCTGCGCCAAGCGCTGCTCATCTGGCGCCCGGCCGTCCAGCAGTTCCGACACCGACCGTCGCAGGCGGTCACGCTCCCGCACCAACCGTTCCGGGGCCCGCGCCGCGATCACCTTGGCCGCCGCTTCCAGCAACTCGAGTCGATTCCCGAGCTCCTCCACGAGCATGTCGCCCTCGCGACGCCGCATCGCCTTGCACTCGGCGATCGCCGCATTCACGACCGGCTCCACGTCGGACCAGGCCACCTGCTGGGCCGCCTCCGCACCCGCGGTGATCACCTCGGGCTGACGTACGATCATCCCGAGATCGACCTGGCCGGGCACTCCCAGCGCCCGCTGCAGCTCCGACAACGCCGTCGCGGCTGCCCGGGCCCGCTCCAGGTTTACGGTGAAGCCGGCGCCCCGGCTCCCCGGCGCTTCGATCCAGTGGACCGTCACGGAGATGTGGCCGCGGTCGAAGTCCTTCCGCAGCCGCTCCCGCAGGTCGCCCTCGAGGGCCGACAGGTCGGCCGCGAGCTTGAGGGATGGGTTGAAGTGGCGGTGATTCACCGTCCGGATCTCCACCCTGAGACGACCTCCGGCCACCGGGCCATCGGCCGCCCCGAACCCCGTCATGCTGTAGGGCACCAGTGCCTCCGTCCCGGTTCCGGGAAAGGGGCGAAGTATAATCGGGAGAGGGGTTTAGGGCTAGGAGGGGCAGCACCGAAACGAGGACCGGTTCGGCGCCGCTAGAGGCGAGCTAGTTTGTGAACAGCCACTTCACTCCAAAGGTGCTGCCGAAGGGAAGGATCACGAATCCCGGCACGTATGTCTTGCGGCTACCCTGCAGGTTGTAGCGATCCCAATAGAGGAGAAAGCTGTCCAGCCGGATCTCGATCTCGGTGCGCCAAAAGGAGGCGCCGTCCAGCGCGACCGCCTGGCCGAGCGAATCCCGCCCGATGATTCCCTTGCCCCAGGTCTCGTATGCGAGCTGAGCCTTGAAGTCGAAGATTCCGCTCTTGAAGGTCCGCCAGAACTTGGACCGGATGGTGCCGGTGGTGAGCGAGTGGGTCGCGGGAATTCCGTCCGGTGGGGCCTTTCCAGCGGGGTCGCTGTACCACCCCTCGAAGGTGAGCCACTGCTTGGGTGCAAGACGCCAGTTGAGGGTGACCCAGTTGGCGGCCGCAGTCGGAGCGAAGCTGGCCACCGACGGCTGGAACGACCGGTACGCGGGGGACTGAAACGCGGCGGTACGGCCATAGCCGAGTTCGAAGCCGGCCCAGGAACGTTGCCAGCGCAGGCTGCCCTGCCAGTCGGTCAGCGACTGCGCGGTATCGGTGAGAATCGCGGGGGCGGCAACGAATGAACCGCTTCGGACAGTCCCCTGAACCTCGAACCCGAGTGGCAGACCGAGTGACCCACGGGCGCCCACCCAGCGGGTCTGTCGGTCGAGGTCGTGCCGCTGATAGGCCGCATCAACCTCGAGACTGAAGGGCCCGGTGGGCGTCCACCCAGCGCGCCCTTCGAAGTCCCAGGGTGTGATCCTCGAGCTGTTGAATCCGCTCGCGGAGAGCCCGAAGGTCGGGGTGCGATAGCCGATCACCAGTCCACCTTGCCGCATCTGGTCGTCGACGCCACTTCCCTTCCAAGTGGTCCGCCCCAGGAGGCCGTCGATCCTGAGGCCCATGTCGTCGGGGCGCCGGCGCCAGAAGACCCGCAATTCCGCATCCGTACGCTTTCCATCGGTCCCCAGCTCGAGGGTATCGACGCCGCTCACGTAGGGACTCCGATTGGGACTCGAGCTCAGAAACTGCGCCTGCACGCCGAACCGCTGGCTGGGCACGTACCCCAGCTGCAGCCAGATGTTGGTGATGTCGAAGCTGCTGGTGGCACCGGTTGCGCTCGGCGCCACCATTCGCTCACCCCCGAGGGCGAACCCAATACCGGACTTGTAGCGGCGCTCCAGTGCGCCGACATAGCGGGCGACCGCCTTGTCACCCGAGGCGATCCCGACCCGGGAGCCGGCCGATTGCCGGTCGTGCCGGCGGGTGAAGAGATACACCCGCAATAGCGCGGGCCACCGCTCGATCTCGATCCGGTCGAAGAGACTGAGGGAGAAGAGCGATGGGTCGATCCCGATCGAGTCAGGCCCGATCGGGCGATAGCGCAGCCCGTCGACGAAGTACTCCGCCGACACCGGGCCTCGGCCGCGGTAGTCGGGATACTCGGTTCGACCCAGCCAGCCACCCCGCCAGAGGTAGACCCCGGGGATCCGCTGCAGGATGTCCGAGACCGTCTCGGCCAACGCCCATTCCAGGGAGTCGCTGGTGAATACCACTCGGCTCATGGCGGGCCTCGGACCGTCGACCCCGACGAGCGGGAGGACCGGCAGCCGGATCGCGTTGGCCTCCTGGGCCTTGAGGTAACGCTCTGTCGTGTTGACGGTGTCCCGGGTGAGCGTATCGGCGGGAAGCGAATCGTAGGGATACTGCGCCGACAACCGACTAGCGAAGAGCAGCGTTGCCACCGCGGCGACGAGCGGTCCCTTGCGCCTCACCACTCAGCGCTCACCACTCACCCGCCCCAGCACAAACTCGGCGAAGAGCCGCATGCAGACCCCCGTCGGTCCTTTGACCCGGGTGGCGTCCTCACGTTCGCTGTAGGCGGTCCCCGCGATATCGAGATGGGCCCAGGGATATCCATTGACGAATTCCCGGAGGAACCAGCCGGCTGAGATGCCGCCGGCCGGGCGCCCCCCGGAGTTCTTCACGTCGGCGATCTCGGACTTGATGAGGTCGCGGTACTCATCCCAGAGCGGCATCGGCCAGGCCCGCTCGCCAGCCCGATCGCCGGCCCGCCGGAGCTCCTCGATCAACCCATCGTCGGTGCCCATGAGGCCGCTTGCCGAGTGACCGAGCGCGACGATCATCGCACCCGTGAGCGTCGCCGCGTCGACCACGCAGGCCGGTGCGAAGCGCCGAGCGTACGAAAGCGCATCCACCAGGATGAGGCGTCCTTCGGCGTCGGTGTTGATGATCTCAATGGTCTTGCCGAAATGGGTGGAGATGACATCGCCCGGCTTCACAGCCGTTCCGCTCGGCATGTTCTCGGTAGCCGGCACCAGCCCGATCACTCGAACCTTGGGCTTGAGACGTCCCAGCATCTCGAAAGTCCCCAGCACCGCCGCGGCGCCGGACATGTCGTACTTCATGTCTTCCATCTTGTCCGCGGGCTTGATCGAGATGCCACCGGTGTCGAACGTGATGCCCTTGCC
>DASPUE010000160.1:0-2717 GCA_035623055.1 Gemmatimonadales bacterium | reverse complement strand
CGGACTCGGCCGGGCTCTCGCCGAGGCGGCGTTGGCACACGCGCGCGCCGCAGGATATCGCCGGGTGCGACTCGACTCCCTGCCCACCATGGAGCGGGCCCTTGCCCTGTATCGGGACCTGGGATTCCAACCAATCCCTCCCTATCGGTACAATCCAATCCCTGAGACGGTTTACCTGGAACTGACGTTCCCTTCCACAGGGTGACGATCGCCGATCCTCGACCCATCAGCGGGAACTGGTTGCGTGGTGACTCCCGGCCGCATCGGGAGCGGCTATCTTACCGGCACCATGCAGCATGCGCGTCCTCCTGCCACTGGGTGGGACCGCCCAAGGAGCTACTCATGCCCTTCGACGCCGCATACTTCACGACCAAACTCCCCAGCCAGTGTCAGGAGGTGCCCGGCCACCCGGTCGTCAGGATGATCCTCCACGATGCGCGCGAGTTTCTGATCCGGGACGTCAAGGAAGCGGCCACCGGCTATGTGATGCTCGAGATCTACGCGCCACAGGGTCATGCCCGGGGAGGATTCGAGTTCCCCCCAGCGGTTTCCCTCATCGAGACCCCGACAGTTCCGACCGCCATTGCCTACGAGGCGATCGCCCAGGTCCAGCTGCAGGCAGCCGCTCCGGAGGCAGCGGGACGGCTGGGTTTTCGGCCGCCCCGGAGCCAGGGGGAGAAGACGTCATGAGCAGGGGATCAGACGACACGCCGGTCGTTCCAGGCAAGGTTTCCCTGGCGGAGCAGTTCGCGCGGGTGCACGAACATTGGCGGCCTCGGGTCGTGGCGGAGCTGAACGGCCAGGCGGTGAAGCTGGTGAAATTCCGCGGCGAGTTCATCTGGCACCATCACGATCACGAGGACGAGCTGTTCCTCGTGGTGACCGGCTCGTTCCGCATGGAGTTCCGTGATCGGAGCGTAGTGCTCGGGGCCGGAGAGTTCCTGGTCGTCCCGCGTGGGGTGGAACACCGGCCGGTCGCGGACGAGGAAGTCTCGGTCCTCCTGTTCGAGCCGACTGCCACTCGCAATACGGGGAACGTGGACCATCCCACGCTTACCGCCCCCGCCCTCGACCAACTCTGACCCAGACCACCGGATCGTGGCGGAGCCGATCATCCGACAGGCAACGCCGGCCGACGCGCCCGGCCTGGTTCCGCTGCTCGAGGCGCTCGGCTACCCGGCGGACAGCGAGACCATCCGCCAGCGGCTCGAATCACTGCTGATCGAGGACCCCGATGGACGCGTGCTGCTGGCGGTCGTCGGCGCGTCGCCCGTGGGATTCGTGAGCCTGCACGCCACGCCGGTGCTGCACCGCCCAATGCCGGTTGGCCGCATCACCGCGCTCGCGGTTGCCCCGGGCCAGCACGGTTCGGGAATCGGGCGGCGCCTGGTCGAAGCCGCCGAGCGCTATTTTGCCGAACGAGGATGGCCGCGAGTGGAGGTAACCAGTGGCCCCCGGCACGCCCCGGCGCATGCGTTCTATCGCCGCCTGGGATATGCCGACGACGGGGTCCGATTCGTCAAGACGCTCCCCTGATCCAGCCTGCCTTCAACTCCCTGGAGCCACGGCCAGCACCGATGCCGACCATCGAGAATCCGGAAGCTCGCGCCGCCATCGTCGCGCGACTCAGAACCCTGAATCCCGGCAGCCAACCCAAGTGGGGCACGCTCACCGCACCGCGCCTGCTCTGTCATCTGGCCGATCAGCTGCGTGTGGCGCTGGGCGATATCCCCTCAAAGCCCCGCGGCAACTGGCTGACCCACTCACTCATCAAGTGGCTGGCGATCGACACGCCGATGCAGGCCCCGCCTGGCAAGGTGCGGACGGTCCCCGAGATGATGTCGACACTCCCCAGCACCTGGGAAGCCGACCTCCACGCCTGCGAGGAGTTGCTGGACCGCCTGGCGCGGGCGCGCACCGTTGCGCCCCATCCGGCCTTCGGTCCCCTGTCGCGCCGCGCCTGGAGCCGATTGGCCTGGAAGCACCTCGATCATCATCTCAGACAGTTCGGGGCCTGACCCCGTACCATCGGGCGGTCCCGATAGCTACACACGGCTCCCCCCTGGAATCGAAGGAGATTCAGTCTCATGGGATCCCGCGACGCCCGGGTGGACCGCTACCTCGCCGAAGCTCCAGAATTCGCCCGCCCCATCCTCGTCCACCTGCGGGAACTGATCCACGACACCTGCCCCGAGGTCGAGGAAACGGTGAAGTGGCGAGTTCCCACGTTCATGTATCACGGCACCCTGTGCGGCATGGCCGCGTTCAAGCGGCATGCCGCCATCGGCTTCTGGAAGAGCACCCTGATGGTCGGGAAGAACAAGGCCGCCACGGAGGCCGCCCTCGAACGCCTGGGACGAATGACCGCGCTCGCCGACCTGCCTCCCAGACGGACACTGGTGGGATACATCCGCGAGGCGATGCGACTGAATGCGGAGGGTATCAAGCCGCCGCGCCGGACCTCGGCGCGTGCCAAGCCGCCGCTGGCGGTCCCGCCGGAGTTCCAGCAGGCGTTGGCCCGGCATCGGAAAGCCCGGGCCGCGTTCGAAGCATTCAGTCCGAGTCACCGACGGGAATACATCGAATGGATCACGGGGGCCAAGCGGGACGAGACCCGGGCTCGCCGCGTGCGCACCGCCATCGAATGGCTGAGTCAGGGCAAGCCCCGCAACTGGAAATACCTGTGACCCCGGTCCATGGCGTTGCTGTCGCCGACC
>DASPUE010000159.1:0-6428 GCA_035623055.1 Gemmatimonadales bacterium | reverse complement strand
CCTAACATGGCCATGGTCTGGCACGAAGCGGGATACGCGGCCTGGCGACTCGGAGAACTGACCCGTGCCTTGATGGCGCTGGACCGGGCGTTCGCCCTCGAGCCCCACAGCGGAACCCTTCATTTGCGGGGGAAGGTATTGCGGAAGGCGGGGCGCTACCTGGCTGCGGAGGTGGCCTTCGAGGCGGCGGCCCAGGCGGCAGAGTTCGCCATTCAACGCGAGGCTGCGGAGTATGAGATCCGGGTCACCCGGCGGTTCGCGGCCTTTCCGGGAACCAAGCCGGACACTTTGCCACCACAGCGCCTGTGGTTCGCCGAGACAGGGAGTGTGCCGCTCGCGGGGAGCACCGGTGGGATCATCGACGAGGCCCAGCTGGCGGGCGCGGTGGTGACGCTCGCGCGTGACCTCGGGTGGCGGTTCACCACCCTGGTGGCGCTGGACGCCTGGGAAGGATGGCCGGAGCTGGCGCGAGCCCTGGGCATCTCCTTCGCCCTCGCCCTGCCTGACGATCCGCACGCCATTCCGCTGGTCGCGGCCCGCCAGCCCGCTACCCTGTCCAACTGGGCGGCGGACTCTCAGGTACCGGCCAGGACTGGCCGGGGGTTGAGCCTGGGACTGTGGGTACCGGCGGGAGTCACCCCACCCGACGTCACCGGCGTGCTCGACAACCTCACTCCGCGGGGACCGGACTCGGCCTTCGCCGTCGAGGCGGCACTCCATCCCGAAGGGCGCCTCCGAAACCGCATCCTGTCATGAGCAGGCCCGCAACCCGCTGCGGGCCCATCGCTCAGTTCTTGAAGATCCGATCCACCCACTGCACGGCATTCCGGTACAATCCCGGCAGCCGCCCCACCGAGACATCGGCGGCATCGGCCAGCGTCCTGAGCTGATCCCACTGCGCCCCCTCGTAGGCCAGCACCACCAGCCACACCGGCGAGAGGCTAGTGCGCCGTCCCAGAAGTGTCTCCCGGATTTCTGAGGAGACGGGAATCTGGGCGAGGGTCTCTTCCAATGGGCGTCCCAGCAGGCCATCGAGAGTGGAGAGCATTCCCGTCAGAAACAGGTCAACATCCCGGCTTCCGAGTCCTGCCTCCCGCCCCACCTGCTCGGCAAACTGGGCCCGAAGCAGCGAAGTGACCACCAGTTGCGCTGGCCGATCGTTGCCAAGCACCGTGAGCGCCATCAGCGAGCACCACTTCCGTGCGGCACGCTCCCCCAGCACCCGGAGCGCGTGCTTGATGGAGGTGACTTCGTGGCGCCAGCCGAACCCGGCGGAGTTGAGGTAGCGCAGCAGCTTGACCGCCAGCGCCACCTCCTGCTTGATGATCTCCTCCAGCCTGTCGAAGTCGAGCTCGGACCGATGTAGCTCCGCCATGAAGCGGACACAGTTCCGTTTGAACGCGGGGAGATCCGCGGCGGAGAGCAGCTCGGGCTCCCGAAAGAAGTACCCCTGGAACAAACTGAACCCCTCGGCCATCGTCTGATGGAACGTGGCGCGGGTCTCCACCTTCTCCGCAACCAGCTGCACGTTGCGGGGCCCAAACTCCCGGACGATAGCGCGACGCTCATCCTCCCCGGTGGCCAGCACGTCGACCTTGATGACGTCGGCGAGTCCCGCCAACGGAACCATGGCCGGCCGCCGGACGAAATCGTCGAGGGCGAGCCGATACCCCGCGGCCTTGAGTCCGCGGCACGCCTCCACCACCTCCGGAGTCGGCTCCACCGATTCGACCAGCTCGATGATGCTGCGGTCCCGCGGGAGGACCAGGTAGAACTCCTGCAGGAGGACTTCCCGGGAGGCGTTGAGAAAGCCGGGCTTGTCGCCGAGCAGAGTGTCGAGGCCGAATCCGAGCAGGGCCGTGTGCAGCATCTCGAACGAGGCCTGGTCCTGATTCTCGGCGTGGAAAACGTTGTCCAAGCCGGAGCGGAACAGCAGCTCGTATCCGAAGACCTGTTGTCGCCGGTCCAGGATCGGCTGGCGGGCAACGAAGATCTCGGAATGCGGCGCGGACGAAATAGGAACCCCCGGAGAAATGGAATCGCCCGTGGCCACCCATCGGCCGCGGGCCTTCTCCGGGTACTATCGTCAATTGGCGGGCGCGACTTTACGCGAAAATCCGCGGCGGGGCGTCAGGCTGGCGTCAGCGCGGGGAGGGCGGCCAGCATCTCATCGGCGTTGGCCCAGCGATCCTCGGGAGCCTTGGCCAGGGCGCGCGTTATCACCGCGACCAAGGCGGGAGGAGTATCGGCACGAAGCTTCAGGAGATCGGGCACATCGGCGGTCTGATGCTTGGTGAGCACCCGGTCCTCGAAAGGATCGTCGAAGGGCGGGCGGCCGGCGAGACATTCGAAGAGCACACAGCCCAGGGAATACAGGTCGGAGCGGGCGTCGATGTTGTCGCTGCCGCTGATCTGCTCCGGGCTCATGTATGCCGACGTTCCGACCGCGAAGCCGGAGCGGGTCAACCGGTCGGAGCCGGCAGCCGCCACCGCCTTGGCGATGCCAAAGTCCACCAGCACCGCACCGTCTGGCGAAAGCACGATGTTGTCGGGCTTCACATCCCGATGCACGATCCCCTGAGCATGCGCGGCACTCAAGCCTCCGAGCATGTCACGGGCGATCAGGATGGTGTCACTGATGGACGCCCGGCGGACCCGGTCGAGATGCTGGCGCAGGGTAGGCCCCGGGATGTACTCCATCACATACCAGAGGAGCCAGTCCCCCTCGCCCACGTCCAGCAGCCGGGCGATCCGCGGATGCACCACTTTGGCGACGAGCCGGATCTCCCGCAGGAAACGATCGGCGGTGACGCTGGCCGCGAGTTGGGGATGCAACACCTTCACGGCCACCTGGGCTCCGGCTGAGTCCTGGGCGAGAAACACCCGGGCCGCTCCACCGCGACCGATTTCCCGCTCGACCGCGTAGCGGCCTGCGAGTGTCTTGCGAACCATGGGCAGCAAGTCGCGGGTCATACCTGCTCCGCAGGAGAACTGGGCGGTGAGCTTGCTAAGTATGGGTCCGTCGCCCCCTGCCGCAAGGGCGGTTCCAACTCCGAAGGTGCGCAGCCTGTCTAACGCGCACACCCTACTCAGGAGCTTTCCCGGTGCGCACGCCGCTGGTCGTGGCCGCCCATCTATTGGTCGCGGCATCACCGCTATTCGGGCAGGCCGCCCGGAGCTATGCCGTTGCAGGCAATGACGTTGCGATCTACAACCTGGCCGGTGAAGTCACGGTCCGGGGTGGTTCCGGGAAGGCGGTGACGGTCGAGGTCACGCCGACCGGGCGAGACGCCGGACGTCTCTCAGTAGATAGCGGCGCCATCCTGGGGGTCCAGACCCTGCGGATCGTCTACCCTTCGGACGATATCCTCTATCCGCCCCTGGGCCATGGCTCGAACACCACCCTCACCATTCGCGACGACGGCACCTGGGGCGGCTCCGATGATTCGCCGCACCATCGGTCGGAGGGGCGCCGAATCAGGATTCGTGGCGACGGCTCCGGTCTGGAGGCGGCGGCCAACCTGGTCGTGACGGTCCCCACCGGCCAACGCGCCGCCGTCTTCCTCGGCGTCGGGCGGGTGGAGGTCGCCAACGTCGATGGGGTTCTTCGGCTGGATGCGGCGAGCGCCGACGTGACCGCCCGGCAGACCCGTGGCGACCTCCGGATCGACACCGGATCGGGGCAAATCCGCGGGGAGAATCTGGAAGGGAGCGTCTCGCTCGACACTGGCTCCGGGGACGTGACGCTGACGGGGCACCGGACGGGTCGCCTCGACATCGACACCGGAAGCGGGTCGGTCAATGCCTCCGGGATCGACACGCCGGACCTCAAGGTGGATACCGGCTCGGGCGACATCACCCTCGATGGGCTCACCGCCCCGCGCATCCTCCTCGATACCGGGAGCGGATCGGTGCGAGCGAGCCTGACTGGCGCGATCGGGACGCTCTCGGTGGAGACCGGCTCCGGCGACGTGACTCTCCGGATTCCCGATGCCACCAGCGCGACCCTCGACCTCGAAACCGGCAGCGGTGACTACAGTCTCGAGATGCCGATTCAGCTGCTCGAAAAAGGTGAGGGAAGCTTGCGAGGACAATTGGGGGACGGGAAAGGCAGGATTCACATCGAGACTGGCTCGGGAGCCATCGCTCTGAAACGGTGAACGGCCGGCGCGTGGGCGGTCACCCGTTCACGCGCGTCACCCCGGGACCACTTTCTTGCAGCGCACCGTGGCCTCAATGCGCACGCCCTCCGCGGTTTCGCCGATCATCTGAATGACTGCCCCTTCGCCACGGCGCACGATCGTGGCGATGGGGCGCACACTTCCGGTCTGCGCGGTGCGTCCATCGATGAAATAGGCACGTCCGTGCGGCACGTTCCCCACGTTGACGTTGACCTGGAAGTTGTTGGTGCTCCCGGAATCGGTCACCACCCGGATCTGTACCGCGGTCACCCCAAGGGAGTCGGCGGGATTGGCGTACAGGTTGTTCCAGCTCGGTTCGGCTCCCCGGGTGAACTCGCAAGTCGGCTCGTTGGAGTGCATGTCGTAAACCCCGCCATCGGGGCCGTGCACCAGCACGAGATGGATCGCGGTCGGGGCGCCACGAGCCGCAATTTCCGGATCGGGCGGCAGCACCAGCGGAATGGTGGTGGTCTCCGGCGCGACCGGCTTGGCTTCATGCGCCACCTGGGTCTGCCGGGCCGCGCTGGTTCCGCCGCGCAGTGCCGCCAGGCGCGAATGCCACTGGGCGATCTGCTCCTCGGTCCGGATACCATTCTGCGCCAGCATCCATCGGAACACTGGTCCCCCCAGCGCCACCGGGCCGATCACGTAGGCCAGCAGCGCCACCCCGCCATACACCGCCGGATGGTTGTAGCGAAGCAGGAAGTATTCGGCGCGGTCCAGCGCCGAGAACACGGCGTGGACCACGCCGCCCAGCCAGACGAAGGTTGCCAGTCCGCCCCAGAACATCACCTTCCCCAGCGCGGCCCGAGGGTCCGCCGCGCCGAGCGCGCCGATGAAACGCAGCCCGCAGAGCAGCGCGCCCCCATAGACTGACGCGAAGAACACCCCGCCCAGGAGCGGCTGTCCGTTGTAGAGCTGTCCCAGGCCGGGCACCAGGAAGGAAAGCAGTCCCGCCAGCGCGGGGTTCCGGGCCTTCAGGTCGCCTTCAGGCATTGCGGCCTCCGGTCAAGGCAAGGCGGGCGTCGCCTCGTCGGCGAGCGCGCGCTCCAAACGTCCGAAGGCGCTGTCGCCCTCGGCTCCTACCATGAGCGTGTCCAGCGACGCGACGGCGCCCTGGATGTTGGCGCCGTGACGCTGGTACCACCGTTCGAACAGATCGAGATGCATTCGGTAGATCCGGGCGGCGATCAACCGGGCGTTGTTGATCGGCCGGTCGGCCATCGGCCCGATGGTGTAGGTCTTGAGCCTGGCGCCGACAGGGCCCTGAAGCTGTTCCCTGGCCCAGCGTCCCAGCTCCGCCCGCCCGCTGTCGACCGCCGCCGAATCGGGAGCGGTGCGGTACAGGGTGTCGAGGCGCTGGGCCAGGTCGGCGTAGTAATCCGAGAGCACGACCTCGTCGAGCCAGCGGTTGGCCGCCTGGTCGGCCGCGGCGGTAGAGCCGCGGGCCCGGAAGAACTGCTCTGCCGCCCGATATCCCGCGAGCTGGGCGAAGCTCTCATTGAAGGGCGTGGCGCTCTTCACGTACAGGGTATTGTGGGCGATCTCGTGCAGCACGGTCGCCGCCAGCTCCACCGAGTCGCGGCTCATCGCCGTGGAGTAGAGCGGATCGTTGAACCAGCCCAGAGTGGAGAATGCGCCCGCGGGGCGCAGGTAGATATCGTACCCCTGCCGTTCGAGTCGGCCCGCCTCCCGCCGCGCCATCCCCGGGTCGAAGAAGCCCTTGTAGGGAATCCGCCCGACGATCGGGTAGTGCCAGGTGTAGGGACAGAGACAGTTGCGGGGGCTCGCCGAGAGCACCAAGAGCAGCGTGTCGCGGCCGATGTCCGCATACGTGGTGTACGTCTGCCTCGCCTGAAAGCCGATCGTCTCGGCGAAATCGCGGGTGTCCAGCACCAACTGCAACAGGCTGCGGGTCTCGGGGTCGGTCTTGGGATCCTTGAGCATCCGGGAGATGGGAGTGCGCAGTTCCAGGATCCGGGTCTGCTCGATACCAGCGCGGGTCAGATAGCGCACGTCCTCGCTCGCCACGTAGGCTGTGCCGTACCCGACCATCAACGCCCCGACGATCGCCAACAGGATCATGCCGCCTCGCCGACGCGTCACTAGAGGGTGAACCGCAAGCCGAGCCGGTGAACATCGCTCCCCAGCTTGGTCCGCCGCTGGTAGGCATAGTCGATGTTGAACCGACTCAGCACCAACCCAGCGCCAAACGATACCTCATCCTGCCCAGCGCCGACGGGCGCC
>DASPUE010000158.1:0-2281 GCA_035623055.1 Gemmatimonadales bacterium | reverse complement strand
GCTGGCGGAGCTGGGGTTGATCATCCTGGCGCCGATCGCCGCGATGCTCATCCAGTTCGCCATCTCCCGGCAGCGGGAGTTCGAGGCGGACCGGGTCGGAGCCGAGATCCTGGGGCGGCCCCGGACGCTCGCGAGCGCCCTCCAGCACCTCGACTACTATGCCCGTCAGATTCCCATGAACGTGGCCCCGGCCGCCGCGCCGCTCGCCCAGGTGAATCCGCTGGCCGCGACCAGCGGTGGCGTGACATCGCTGTTCAGCACCCACCCACCGATCGAGGAGCGCATCGCGCGTCTCGAGGCCATGGCCCCCGGCAACTAAGTGGTCACCACCCACTCGCCGGAGGTCTGGGGGACATTCCTGGTCGTCGTCGGGGCGTTGCTGGTCCTCGACCTGGCCGTGCTCAACCGGCGGCCGCACGTGCTCGCGCCGAAGGAGGCCCTCGGATGGAGCGTCGGGATCATCAGCCTGGCGCTCCTCTTCGGGGGCTTTCTCTGGTGGGAAGTCGGCCACCAGACGGCGTTGGAGTACTACGCCGGCTACATGATCGAGCTCTCCCTCAGCGTCGACAACCTGTTCGTCTTTCTCCTCATCTTTCAGTACTTCGCGGTTCCCCCGGCCCTGCAGCCGAGGGTGCTCAAGTGGGGCATCTTCGGGGCGATGCTCATGCGCGGCGTGATGATCGCCGCCGGCGCGCTGCTGCTCTCCCGCTTCACCTGGATCATCTATCTATTCGGCGGCATCCTGGTGCTCACGGGGCTCCGGATGCTGCGTCCCGGGGAGGAGCGGATCGAACCGGAGCGTAACCCGCTCATCCGCCTCGCCCGTCGGCTGTTCCCGGTGACGTCCGGCTACGAGGGGCCGCATTTCGTCCTCCACTCCGCCGGTCGCTGGATGGCGACCCCGCTCCTCCTGGTGCTGTTGTTCGTGGAATGGAGCGATCTGGTGTTCGCGATCGACAGCATTCCGGCGGTGTTCGCGGTGACCCGCGATCCGTTCGTGGTCTACGCGTCCAACCTGTTTGCGATCCTCGGCCTGCGGGCGCTGTTCTTCGTGCTCGCCGGTGCGATGGACCGCTTTCATCTCCTCAAGCCGGGTGTGGCCCTCATTCTGGTGTTCGTCGGGCTCAAGATGCTGCTCGGCGCATGGCTGCACGTTTCGACCTTGCTGTCGCTAGGGGTAATCGTGGGCATCCTCTCCTGCGCCATTGGGCTGTCCCTGCTCCGTCCCGCCCGCACCTGATCGCGGTTTGCGGGATCGGCCGGACGGGGTCATGATTGGCGCACCCTTCACGGAGTTTCCGCGACGATGAGGCTGCTCGAGAGGTTGGGGCTGCACCGGAGGGAGCTCCGCGCCTGGGCGATGTACGACTGGGCCTATTCCGGCGCGATGACGACGATCATCACGGCCGTCTTTCCCACTTACTTCGTGAAGGTGGCCTCGGCCGACGGCCCGCCCGTCGAAGCGACCGCCCGGCTCGGCCTGGCAACCACCATCGGGATGTCGGTCATCGCGGTCCTCTCCCCATTTCTGGGGCCGTTCGCCGACCGGACCGCCGCCAAGAAGCGGCTGTTAGCCGGGTTCGCGCTGCCGGGAGCCATTGCCATCAGCCTGCTCTTCTTCGTAGAGCGGGGCGACTGGATGCTCGCGTCCGTGCTCTTCGTGCTGATCAACATCACCCTCAATGGAAGCTTCGTCTTCTACGACGCGCTGCTGCCGCACATCGCCAACGACAAGGAAATCGACCGAGTGTCGACCGCGGGGTACGCCATCGGATACATCGGGGGCGGAACCCTTCTGGCCTTGAACCTGGCCTGGATCCTCCACCCGGAGTGGTTCGGGCTGCCCCATGGCGAGGGCCTCACGCCCACCCAGGCTACTCTACCAACCCGGCTGGCGTTCCTTTCCGTCGCCATCTGGTGGCTGGTGTTCTCGATTCCCCTTTTTCGGTTCGTACCAGAACCGCCGCCCCGGTCAGACGGCAAGGAGACTATCGCC
Source organism: Gemmatimonadales bacterium (assembly GCA_035623055.1). Lineage (GTDB taxonomy): Bacteria > Gemmatimonadota > Gemmatimonadetes > Gemmatimonadales > GWC2-71-9 > JADJOM01. Next base: position 285 of record DASPUE010000158.1, on the reverse strand, counting down.
AAGGCGGTCCAGGATCTGTGGGACACCCTCCGCGACCTGCTCCGCTACCGGCAGGCCGCGTACCTGCTCATCGCCTACCTGCTGTACACCGATGGGATCGGCACCATCATCCGGATGGCGACAGCCTACGGCACCGAGATCGGCATCGGGCAGGGCGCCCTCATCGGGGCGATCCTCATGGTGCAGTTCATCGGCATTCCCTTCGCGTTCCTCTTCGGCAGTCTGGCGACCTGGATCGGGGCCAAGCGCGCCATCTTCCTCGGTCTTGCGGTCTACTGCGGCATC
>DASPUE010000157.1:0-4025 GCA_035623055.1 Gemmatimonadales bacterium | reverse complement strand
CGATCTGGGCGACGGAGTCCTTCTGGTGCTGCACACCCATCATCCGCACCTGGAAGGCCATCATCACCGACTGCATCGTCGAGTCCGGCATCACCGAGGCATTGCCCGCCATCCCCGCGCTGAGCCCGCGAGCGATCAGGTCCGGTTTCACGGGAATCGACTGATTCTTGAGGTTCTCGCCCATCTTGTACCCGAGGATATAGCTCACGCTATCTTCCTGGGAGGCGAGTTTGGTGGCGCCGCCGACCGCCGGCTGGCCGCAGGCCGACAGTGTCGCGCCGAGGACCAGCAAGGCCGTGTGGGCCAGGGGTTTCATGGGGACTCCGGAAAGGGGTCGGACGGGACTTCAGGACGGGCGGGAATATAGCGGGGGGATCGGCGCTTGGCCGACCCCCCGCTTCGTTCCCCCAAGCCCCTTACTGCAGACCCGATAGTACCGTCCGGATCCGCTGCTTCTGCCGCTCGTCGTCGACCATGCTCAACGCCTTCTGGTAGTCGGCGACCGCTTCCTTCTTGAGTCCCTTCTTGGCCAGCGCTTCGCCAAGGCTGTCGTACACGTTCCAGGAGCGGGGATAGTCCTTGACGTTCTTGCGGAAGATGGCGACGGCCTCGTCCACCTTGCCCTGATTGAGGAGCTGGTAGCCAAGCAGGTTGATGTCCACCTCGGTCGCAACGCCCATGGACCGCTGCCGCAGCGCTTCGGCTCCGGCGGAATCCCCCAGCCGGTCGAGGGTCGCCGCCTTGAGACGCAGATTGGCGAAGGTGGGTGCGATCTGCGCGGCCGTGTCAGCCCAGGCAGCGGCCAGCTCGGTGCCGGTGTTGTGCGCCAGCGCCCACCGGGCTGACTCGGCCCAGCCTACGGCGAAGAATCGCGGCAAGCCGCGCAGCTGCTGGCGCAGGCTGTCGAGCACCACCTGCCGAGTCGAGACCGTGAGCGGGAAGCTCACCGCGAGATTCTCCCACCGAAGTGTCACCGTGACCGAGCTGTCGCTCGGGTCATCCAGTGAATACTGGAGGCGCTCCATCGGGTCCGCGGTCCGCGGCGTCACCGTGAATCGCAAGGCGTCCTCTCGGGGATCGTAGCTGAAGCTGCCCCAGGCTCCTGCCTGATGACTGAAGATGATGGTCCATGTCGACGCGGTTGGAATGGTATGCACCCCATACCGACCGGCGGGGAGGCGTGTCCCGCCGACCGTAAATGGCGACGTCACGGCAAGCACGGTGTTCTCGTTGGCACCAGCACGCCAGACCGTGTCGAATGGCACCAACCCGCCCCAGATCTTCCTGCCCTTCACTGCCGGCCGATCATAGGTGATGGTGATCTCGGTGAGTCCGACCGTCTGACTCACACTGGCGCGCGGACTCTCCTTGGGAACCGTCATCACCGGGGGGTTCTGGGCGACAGCCGGGACGGTGGCGAGGGCGAGCAGCATCAGGCTCGCGGCGAACGAGCGAATAGACATGGGGCCTCCGGGGCGGGGATGGACGCGGACCTGCGTCGGCGTGCCATCTACGACCCTGCCTGGCGGGAGGTTCCGAACGTTTCCCCCGTGAACGGGTGTTGCTGTGTTGCGCATCGCTTCCGGTGGCCCCATTCTTCGCGGCATCGTCGTCCATCCCCGTCACTCAACTCCGGAGCAGTCGCATGCGGTCCCGTACTCTGACCATCGGTCTTGGGCTGATCGTGGTCCTGTCACCCATTCCACGCACGGGCCACGCTCAGCTAGGCGGGCTGGTCAAGAAGGCTAAAGAAAAGGTCGCACCGGGCGCGGCCCAGTCATCCACCGACCAGCCAGCACGGCTCCCGGGCCCCGAGGTGACCCCGGCCGCGGTGGATCATCTGCTGGCGGGCCTCAAGGCGGAGAAAGACGCGAGAGACCGGCAAGCAGCGCAGGAGAAGCTGCGCAAGGACCTGGATACTCAGCGGTCCATGGACCCGACCACACGGTATTACTCCTGCCTCAGCGACAAGCAGAAGGACGATCCGAGAACCGCCGACATGCAGAAGCTGGCGAAGGACGCTCAGGACGCCTCCCAGAAGGGCGACCAGAACAAGGCGGTCAGCATTTCCATGCAGATCCAGCCGCTGATGATGCAGATCCAGCAGCATGCCGAATCCAGCTGTGCTTCCCTCAAGTCGGGGCCGCCTCCGGGACCGACGCCCGAGCAGCAGGCGATTCTCAACGCGCCGAAGGTGCCCGCGGAGGAGGCCGGCGCCAAGGCCGCCGGCATGACCGCGGTCGATTACGGCCAGCTCAAGGAGTTGGTCTATACCTACCTGGGCTCCGGCAAGAGGGCCGGCCTGACGGACGCCGAGAAGCAGGCCGTCGAGGCGAAGCGCGCCCCGCTCAAGGACGGCTTCCAGGCCATCGGGATGTGAGGTGAGGCATCTCCGGCTGGGGGTCATCGCCGCCGGACTCGGCGGCACGGCGTTCGCCCTCGGGGGCGGGCGCCCTGTTGCTCGGGTCGGGACCGAGTCGCTGGTCCTCGAATGGCGGGACCTCCGGCCCGGACTGGAAGTGGCAACGGCCCGGTTCACGGCCCCCGGTGAGGGTCACTGGACCAAGCTGGTGCTGCTTCGGCTCGACCCTTCGCGCCTCCACCTCGGGCTTTCCATACATCTCAACCGGGAGATGAACGCCGGAGCCTGGACCATCGACGATGCGGCGCCGGGGGCGGTCGCGGCGTTCAATGCTGGCCAGTTCAATGGCATCGCGCCGTGGGGCTGGTCTGTAATGGATGGCCTGGAGCTGCGGCCGCCGGGATCCGGTCCGCTATCGATGGCAGTCGTCGCGGACACTGGCGGCAAGGTGCGATTCGTGTCCCCTGACAGCATCGAGGCGGTACGCGCGCGGGGTGGGGTTGCGACGGCGATCCAATCCTATCCCGCCCTGGTAACCGAAGGGGGGCGGATCCCGCCGGAATTGAGCGACCCGGCCTCCGGAGTCGGCATCGCGCACCGCGACGCCCGCCTGGCGATCGGACAACTCGCTGACGGACGCCTGCTCTTATTGCTCACCCGGTTCGATGGGATTGGCGAGGTGGGTGGGGTGATTCCCTTCGGGCTGACGCTTCAGGAGACCGCCCAACTCCTAAAGTCGCTCGGCGCTCTCCGCGCTGTTGCTCTCGACGGCGGCATTTCGGCCCAGCTCATGGTACGCGCCGCAGACGGCGCCCGGCAGACCTGGCCCGCCTGGCGGAAGGTGCCGGTGGGGCTGGTAGTGCGGGAGCGCTGAACGGAGGCCCCCGTCTCCATCCTAGTCCCAGCTTCCCCCTAATGCCTTGTAGAGCTGGACTGTCGCGGCGAGGTACTGGCGCTGCACCTGGGCCAATCCCAGCTCCGCCGCGAAGAGGCCGCGCTGCGCATCGAGCACCTCGAGGTAACTCGCGACTCCGCTCTCATAGCGTTTTTCCGCGAGCGCCGTGGCCCGGCGCAGGGCCCGGACCTGGGTTTCCTGAGCGGCGAGCTGGTCCCGGGTGGTGCGGACAGCGACCAGCGCGTCGTTCGACTCGCGGAGCGCGATGAGCACCGCTTGTTCGTAGCTGGCCCTGCTCTGTTCCGCCTGCGACCGAGCCACCCGCTCCTGGTTGACCAGCCTCCCGCCGGTGAATAGCGGGATCGAGATCCCCCCGAGGATGCTGTAGATCTCCCCGGACTTGCTGAACAGCCCAGTGAAGTTCGGCCGCTGGGTGCCGTACTCCCCGGTGATACTGATGACCGGAAGGCGGTTGCCGATCGCCAGTCCAATCCGGGCCGTAGCGGCGGACCACTCCCGCTCCGCTCGGCGGACATCGGGGCGCCGCAGGAGAAGCGTGGAGGGAATCGAATCTGGGACGGCGACCGCGCTCACGGTCTCCGGGAGTGGGTTCCCGCGGGGGATGGTGCCCGGCTCATCGCCGAGCAACAGCCGCAGCTGGTTCTCCTTCTGCAGCAGCTGCCTGGAGAAATCCGCCACTCGGGCGGCGGGATCCGCCACCTCCGCCTCGAACTGGCGAACGTCGAGCTCCGAGATCACCCCTCGGTC
>DASPUE010000156.1:0-4810 GCA_035623055.1 Gemmatimonadales bacterium | reverse complement strand
GCCCGCCCGGACAGGACGCCGACCCCCGCACCCGAGGACGGGGCCGCTACTAGCGGCCCCGTCAGGAAGCTAGGCTCCGACCGCCAGCCGGAACGTCGCGGACTGGCCGAAGCTCTCCTCCACTTCCATCTCGATGGCAGTCAGGTTCCGGATTCCCATCGCGAGCAGCTCCTCCCGCGTCCGATGCGCGAAGTGCTGGGCCAGCATCTCGGCAGTGGTGTTCTCGATCGGCACCATGGCGCAGTCCACCACCGGGAAGGTGTAGGTGTGCTCCCCGAAGTAGTCCACCAGCCGGTGCTTGCCCTGCTCCCGGAAGCCGAGCTTCGGATTCTTGAGGGGGAGGAGTACCTTGTGATCGACCTCGTCGACGAGCTTGCGCACCGTCTTCTTGAGGATCGAGAAATCCACCACGAACATCGTCTCGGCGTCCACGCTGCCCTCGACCGTCACCCCCACCCGATAATTATGCCCGTGCAGGGTCTCGCACTGGTGGCCCCGGAAGGTGATGAAATGGGCCGAGCTGAAGACCAGATAGTCCTTGCTGACGGTGACCTTGAAATCACTGCGCACGGGCCGTCCTCGAGCGATCGGTATCCCACCCGTCTTCGATCAGACTGACGAAGAGGGCGGCGGCGGTGAGGTCCGCGGTGGTGCCGGGGTTGCGTGAATTCTGCGCGTCGCGGAGTTCCGCGTCAAACGCCGCGATCGCTTCACGTCCGTGCGGACTCCGCGGACCGCCGGTACGCAGCAGTTGCGCGGCGCGAAAGCTGATAGACTCCGCCACGTCGCGCCCCAGCTTCCGGGCGATCAGTGTATCGGGCTCCTGGGCCAGCAAGGTGAGAAAGGTCTCCACGATCGCGTCCGGCCAGGCGAGCCCCGAAACCCTCGCTCCGCGAAGGGCGGGCAGCCCGCATTCGAAGGTGAGCGCGAAGTCGGTCGTGTACTCCCTGGCCACCAGATCCCGCTCCGCGGCGAGCCGCATGGCCTCGACCAGGGTCACCGTAGGTGCGGCCGACAGGTCTTGTTCCGCACTGGTTCCCATCCCGCCTGGCCCCGCCTCTCGAATCGCCGCGTACACCCGGATCGCATCGTCGACCGTGGTCTGCCGCAGGACCTGGCCGAGTCGCCGGCGGAGTCCCGGCCGCCCGGCCACTTCGCCCAGCTCTTGGGCGGCGGCAATCGGCGCAAACAGGAGGATGATCCCCAGATTGGTATTGGCCGCCGTCCAGCGTCGAGTAGCGTGCACCGCTGCCAGGATGGTCTCGCCGAGAGGGCGCGCACCGGCGGCGCCCAGCTCCGGGCCGGCGGCGATCGCGCTCGCGACGAAGTCCTCGTACCGCATGTCCCGGAAGGGCCGGCCCGGGGTAACGTTTCCGGGCTTGGGCGCGCTGGCTTCGAGGATCGCCGCGAGGGTCGCGAGAGCGGAGAGATCGGCCTGGTCCAGGGAATCCTCACTCAGAATAAGTACCGCGTACCTCGTACCTCGTACCCTGTACTCCGTACTCGCGACTCGCTACTAGCCACTCACGATGAGCCTCTCGACAATCTTCCCCGCCACGTCCACCCCGGTGGTTCGCTGCAGTCCTTCCCAGCCTGGGATGCCGTTCACTTCGAGGACGTAGACGGTGCCATCGGTTCCTGGCAGCAGATCCACGCCGGCGTAGTCGGCACCGACCGCGGCCGCGGCACGGACAGCCAGGTCGGCCCATGCCGGTGGCAGGGTGAACGCCTGCACCGCTCCGCCACGGGAGAAGTTGGTGCGCCAGCCCGGAGCACTCCGTTCCATCGCGCCGACCACCTGATCCCCGACCACGAAGGCGCGGATGTCCCTGCCCTCGTGAGGGACGAAGCGCTGGAGGTAATACACGCCCCGAATCGTCTCGATCACCCGGAACACGCGCCACGCCATGTCCTCGTCGCTCACCCGTGACATGCCAAGGCCCATGGACCCGAAAAGCGGCTTGACGACGACGTCACCCATGGCCCGGAACGCGGTGAACGCGTCCTCGGCGGTTTCACAGGCCACGGTCTCCGGTGTGGGGAGGCCGGCCCGGTCGAGGATCGCCGACGTCCATGCCTTGTCGACCGTGCGCTCGATGGCCGACGCCCGGTTCATTACCCGGACGCCCTCCTCTTCGAGGCGGTGCAGTGTGTCGACTCGGTAGATGATCTGCTCCAGCGAGCCACTCGGAATGATGCGGGCCAGCACTGCGCCCGCCTCGGCCAGCTTCTGGCCGCTGTTGGTCACCCCGGCTCCGGTCCCCATGCGGCCGACATTCCCTTCCCAGGGGAGCAGGAGCGGGACGAGCCCGTGCGCGCTCACCGCGCGCACGAGCTCGTCGGTATGCCAGCCGGTCGTTGCTGCGAGGATGACGATCGGCCTGGACAACGCTACTTCTTGCTCGTCAGGTGCCCCACCAGCGCGGTGAGGCCGCCGTCCGCGAACTTCGGCAGGTCGTCGCCCACCGCCTTGAACGCCGGGGTAGCCGTTCCCTTCTTGAGGGCGGCCGCGTTGGGGAAGTACAGCTTGGCCTGGCGGTAGAGCGCTGCCGGTGAACCATCAAGATTCTTGGAGAACTTGCCCAGCTCTGCCCGGTTGAACCCGATCTCGGCTGCGCCCTGGCCTACGAGGGGCAGGTGGGTCGCGGCGTAGTACGACTCGAAGGCATTGGGGTCCTTCGGGTTGTTGTAGATGACCGTGACGAATGCGACCGTATCGCCCGTCAGGAGCGGCGAAGCCTCGTTGGTCTGCTCCCCGATCATGCCGGTCAGTCCACCGGTGGCGAAGTTCTTGAGATCATCGCCGATGGCCTTGAACCCCGGTGTGGCGATCCCAGTCTCGAGCGCGGCCATGTTCTTGAACCAGAGCACGGCCTGCCGGTAGTAGGTGGGCTTCTTGCCATCGAGCGTCGCGTCGAACTTGGTCAGCTCCGCACCCACAAACCCGACCTCGGCCTGCTTGTCCCCCACCAGGGGGACGTGCTTCTCCCAGTAGTACTTCTCGAAGGCCGCGGCACTCTTCGGCTGGTTATAGATCACCGCGACGAAAGCCATGGGCTCGGGCTTGGGCGGTGGAGCGGGCTTGGCGGCGGTGGTGTCCGCCGCGGGCTTTTCCGCTGGCTTGGCGCAGGCGGCCAGCGCGAGCAGACCGAGCGTAGAGAGCAGGGCAAGGCGACGCATCAGTAGGTCCTTGGAGGGGGTGAGGAACAGGCACCGAGCCCGGGGCTCGGTACGCGGTATGCGAAGACCGTCCTACTCCGGGTACAGTGAGCGCTTCAACACCTCGGGATTGACGCGTCCCGCGTGGTAGGTCTTCCCCGACGTCACGCTGGTCAGCCACACCTCGCCGGGGCTGAACAGCAGCGGGTCGATCTTGTAGAAGTCCTTGTCGTAGCGCTCGAAAATCTCGTAGAACGGCGTGCCGTAGTCCTTGCACGTGCTGGCCGGCAGCTTTGCGGCGAGGTCCATGAGCTCGGTGTCGCTCGCGCGGACGGTATAGTGCGCCTGGCCGCCGTACAGGATGCAGTCGTTGGTGCGGCCGATCGCGCGCAGGTCGTTCTTGGCCACCGTCGCGACCGGAGCCGTGCCAATTCCATTGACGATCTGTCGCACGTCAAACCCTAACGTTTCCATCTTGTGAAGCCCGGTCTCCAGGATGCGGGCCGAGATCTGGGTCCCTCCCGCGAGGCTGGCGGTCGGCGCGACGACAAAGGTGAGCTGCCCGGGAGACATGCCAGCCTTCCGGGCTACATAGTCCGCCACCGCGTCGGTCGGCAGGTCCCGTCCCTCGAGCACCAGCACTCCGCAGGTCGCCGCTTCCGCGTATTGGAGCTTCTCGAACAGCTCCTTCTCCACCCGCACATGCGCACGGATCGGGCCCGACCCCATGGCGAAGTACTTGTCGACCTGAATGGCCCACCCGGCGTACTGCGAGGCCATGCAGGCGATGGCCGGGTGGTCCGTGCGCACCTGCACGCCGGGCCAGTTCTCGCCGCCGAGCGCCAGCGGGCAGCAGTCCACGTCCCCGAGGCCTCCCATGCAGATCTCGCCGATCAGGATGCCGGCGTTCAGGCCGCCATCCACCTTCACGCCCGCATCGATGACACAGGCGCCCCCGGGAAGCGTGGTGACCTCGACCCTGAGGCCCGCGCTTTCCTCGGACATCGCGGAGGCGATGTCCCGGGCGCGCTCATTCATGTTGAGGCTGGTCATGTCCCTATCGTTGGTGGGAGCCGGATGGTGGCGGGCTGCCGGGCACCGGGGCGACAAGATAAGCGGAACTCAGGGCCGCCGGTACGGGGAGGAGGCGGGGCGCGGTCCGCCGCCGGGTTCAGGCCCGGATCAGGATCTCGCCGCGGCCGCCGTTCGCGAGGTCGCCCATCCAACGGCGGAGCCGGAGTCCGCTGTCGGGCAGGGTCGCGAACTTGCCAGGGTGGTTGCGCCAGGACCGCGCCAGGAGCGGGAGGAAGCTGAAGGGGTGTACGCCACAATCGCTGAAAGTGGGACTCAGCGCGTCCGGCGCCTGGCGGAGCAGAAGAGTCCCCCGACGCATCGCCGCCGCTGGGAACCGACCCACCTTGCCCCACACGCCTATGGTACCGGCCACCATGCGGGAGGCGCAGTAATCACCGGTATTGCCGTCGATCAGGACCGTGCCGCGCCGCATCCGGTCGCCAACCCGGTCCCCGGCATTGCCCGCCACCAGGACGGTGCCGCCCTTCATGCCTTGGTGGTCGCCCGGCAAGGCGGCGGCGAGGAAGTCCCCGGCGTTGCCCGCGATCCGGATCACGCCACCCGTCATCCCGCTGGC
>DASPUE010000155.1:0-2473 GCA_035623055.1 Gemmatimonadales bacterium | reverse complement strand
TACTGGCTCACCCACGGGATCATGCTCAAACACCGGCGCACCTTCGAGCGGGAGCATAGGGCCCTGCTTGCCGCCATTGGCGACCGCGATGCGGATCGCGCCGCTCGCCTGCTGGAGGAGCATCTCGCCGGGGCGGCCCAGCACCTGATCTCGGCTATCGATGAGGGCCGCACCGCGGCCACCCAGCGCTAACGACCCGAAGGCCCCATGCACTCCAAAGTCGTCTCGATGAAGGACGCGGTCGCCGCTCACGTCCACGATGGCGACACGGTGGTGATCGAGGGCTTTACCCACCTCATCTGTTTCGCGGCCGCGCATGAGATCATCCGGCAGCGGCGCCGGGAGCTGACCATCGCTCGGCTCACCCCGGACCTTATCTACGATCAGATGATCGCCGCGGGGTGTGCCAGGAAGCTGGTCTTCTCGTGGGCCGGCAATCCGGGCGCCGGATCGCTGCACGCGTTCCGGAGAGCGGTCGAAAAAGGAACCCCGCCACTCGAGATCGAGGAGTACAGTCATTTCGGGATGGTGGCGCGCATGTCCGCGGGCGCCGCGCGCCTGCCGTTCTGGGTGATGCGCAACTACATGGGGACCGACCTCCCCAAGGCCAACCCGCGCATTCGGACCGTCACCTGCCCCTACACCGGGGAGCAGCTGGCCACGGTCCCGGCCCTCAATCCCGATGTCACGATCATCCACGCCCAGCGCGCCGATCAGTTCGGCAATGCTCAGGTCTGGGGCCTGCTCGGCGTCCAGAAGGAAGCTGCATTCGCGTCCAAGCGCGTGATCGTCGTCGTCGAGGAGCTGGTGGACCAGCAGGTGATTCGCGCCGATCCCAATCGCACCCTGATCCCGGGGATGATCGTGGACGCGGTCGTGCTGGAGCCGTGGGGATGCCACCCCTCCTACGCGCAAGGGTACTACGACCGTGACAATGATTTCTACGTCGCCTGGGAGGACATCAGTCGGGATCCCGTCCGCCTGGAGCGCTATCTCGACGAGTTCGTCTATGGTGTAAAGGACCGTGCCGAGTATCTGGCGCGGCAGCCGGAGCTCCGTACTCGCCTCAAGGCGACGGCTCAGTACTGCGAGGGCGTGAACTATGGCTTCTGAGTACTCGCCCTCGGAAATGATGGCCGCCGTAGCGGCCCGCGAGCTGGGCAACGGCGAGGTGGTGTTCGTCGGGATCGGGCTGCCGAATCTCGCCTGCAATCTGGCGCGGGCGCTTCAGGCGCCGGACCTGGTGTTGATCTACGAATCGGGGGCGGTCGGAGCGGTCCCCGAGCGATTGCCGGTTTCGATCGGCGATCCCTCGCTGGTCACCGGCTCGCTGATGGTCTGTTCCATGGCGGACGTGTTCCAGCTCTTTCTCCAGAACGGCAAGATCGAAGTCGGATTCCTCGGCGGGGCGCAGGTGGACCGGTGGGGGAACATCAACACCACCGTGATCGGCGGTTACGACAAGCCCAAGGTCCGCCTGCCCGGCTCGGGTGGCGCCGCGGAGATCGCGATTCATGCCCGCCGAGTGCTGATCATCAGCCGGCTCAACCCGCGGGCCTTTCCCGCCGAAGTGGACTTCCTGACCAGTCCTGGCCAGCGCTGTCGTGGCCGGAGCCGGGCCGAGCTGGGCATGCCGGGAGCCGGTCCGATCAAAGTGATCACGGACAAGGGGATCCTCGAGAATGACGCGGTCAGCGGCGAGATGGTGCTCACCGCGCTGTATCCGGGGGTGCAAGTCGACGAGGTGAAGGCGAACGTCGGTTGGCCGCTCCGGGTCCGTGACCGACTGGAGCAAGTCAGCCCGCCGACGGGCGATGAGTTGCGGTTGCTGCGCGAAGTGCTGGATCCGAAGAAGCTGTTTCTGGGGTGAGCAGCCATCCGCTGCTCCATCTCCTACTCCATTCCAACGCCTTCCTCCATGACCCGCGACCAACACCCGGCCACGGCACCGACCCCTTCGCTGACCCGGTCGCTCGGGCTACGCGATATGGTGCTGTTCAACGTGGTCGCGGTGCTGAGCATTCGCTGGCTGGCGACATCGGCATCCACCGGGGTCGGCTCTCTGACCCTCTGGGTCGGTGCGGCCACGCTGTTCTTCGTACCGATCGGGCTCGCGGTCGTCGAGCTGGCGGCGCGGCAGCCGGAGGAAGGCGGCATCTACACGTGGACCAAGCACGCGCTGGGCGACGGACACGGCTTCCTCTGCGGCTGGTGCTACTGGGTCAACAACCTGCTCTACTACCCGAGTCTCCTGCTCGCCACGGCTACCATCGGCACCTACGCCTTCGGGCAGGGTGGAGGGGCGCTCGAGTCGAGTTGGACCTACGTCCTGTCCGCGACCCTGGGGCTCCTCTGGCTGGCCGCGATTCTCAACATTGTCGGCGCGGCGACCGGGCGCTGGGTTCAGAATCTGGGCGCGATCGCGGCGTACCTTCCCAGTGTCATCCTTGTCGCCGTGGCGGGGTACGGCCTG
>DASPUE010000154.1:0-6637 GCA_035623055.1 Gemmatimonadales bacterium | reverse complement strand
GGTGGACATGCCGACGATGTCGGCCCCCATGCCGCGCAGCATCCGGTACTCGGCCCGCGTCTCGAGATTGGGCCCCGGGACCGACACGTAGACGCCTTCGCGCAAGGTGATGCCCTGCTCCAGCGCGATGGCCCTGGCCTTCGCGCGGAACTCGGCGTCGTACGGATCCGACATATCGGGAAAGCGGGGGCCCAGCCGGTCATCATTCCGGCCAATGAGCGGATTGTCACCGAGCAGGTTGATATGGTCGGCGATCAGCACGAGCTCGCCGGGCGCCCACAGCGGGTGCATGCCGCCGGAGACGTTGGTGACCACCAGCGACCGCGCCCCGAGCGCGTGCATCACCCGGACCGGGAAGGTGACCTCCTGCAGGGTGTAGCCTTCGTACCGGTGAAAGCGTCCCTGCATCGCCACCACCTTCCGGCCCTTGAGCCGCCCCAGCAGGAGCCGGCCCGCATGACTCTCCACCGTGGAGAGCGGAAAGCCCGGGATCTCCTCGTAGGGAATGACCGCCTCGGTCTGGATCTCCTTGGCGAGCCCGCCGAGTCCAGTGCCGAGGATGATGGCGACATCAGGCTGGAAAGCGGTGCGGCCGCGCACTACAGCGGCCGCCTGCTGAATCCGGTCGAAGAGGGAGGTCTCGGTCATGCGTGTCGCTTCAGCAGCAGCTCCGTCTGGACCTGGTGGGAGAGCTGGGCATGGGTCTGGATGCCTTCGATCTCGCCGAGCTGGCGCTCCAGGAGCGCCCGGAAATTCGCGAGATAGGCGGCGAACTGACGCTGCAGCAGCTCGTGCCGTTCCCGCACATGCCGCTCCTCTTCCTGCGCCTGTCCGACCATTCGGAGCGCATCGGCCTTGGCTTCCCGGAGGATACTCTCGGCCTCGCGCTCGGCCTGTTCCTGAGCGGCGACCCGCAACTGCTGGGCAGCGAGCAGCGCTTCGTTCATGGCCCGCTCCCGCTCGCGGAAGGCGCGGAGTTGTTCCTGGAACCCCTGCAGCCGCTCGTCCAGCTTCATCCGCTCCCGCACCAGCCGATCGAGCTCATCGGCCACGCGCTGGCGGAACTCGTCGACCTGGGTGGGATCGTAGCCGCGGAAGACCCGCTGGAACTCCTGCGCGCGTACGTCGCTCGGAGTCAGGTGAAAGGCGTCATCGCTCATAGGCCGCGCTCTCCAAACAGCAGGGTTCCCAACCGGACCATCGTGGCTCCCTCCTCCACCGCCACCAGATAGTCCCCGGACATTCCCATGGACAGCTCGGGGAGCTTGAGCCCCCGCTGTTCCGCCCGGTCACGGAGTTCCCGCAGGCACCGGAACGCGGCGCGCTGCACCGCCGGATCGGCGGTCAACGCGGCCATCGTCATCAATCCGCGCAGCTCGAGGCGCTCGAACGCCGCCACGGCGTCGAGGAGCGCTGGCAGCGCGTCCGGGCTCACCCCGCCCTTCTGCGGCTCCTCCGAGCAGTTCACCTGCACCAGGATCGCCTGTCGACGGTCCGCCGCGGCCCGCCGGTTCAACTCGGCCGCCAGCTCCACGTTGTCCACCGAGTGGATCAGGGCGAACCGGTGGATCGCCTGCCTGGCCTTGTTCCGTTGCAGCGTTCCGATCAGGTGCCAGTCGACCGTGACGTCGGGAAGTTGCTCCTGCTTGGCCATCGCTTCCTGAACCCGGTTCTCTCCGACCGAGGTGAGGCCGACGGCCACCGCGGCCCGCACCGCTTCGGGTGGATGAGACTTCGTGACCGCGACGATCTCAACCGGGTGCGTCCATCCTCCCAGCCGCTGGTGCGCCGCGATTTGAGTCCGGATCTCGGCCAGTCGCTCCGCCAACCCCGGGTACGGCATGGGGTGTAAATCTAGGTGGGGGTTGAGGTTATTTGTAGGGGCGAGAGTCGCTGCCGGCATAGGGCTGGGTGAGCAGGTTGGTCAGCGCCCACCCCAGTGAGGGGTTCGCCGAGACCCGGCCCGCCATGGCGACGTTGCGGGCGGCGTTGTCGTGGTCGCCGCGCGCCTCGAAGGCGTAAGCCAGTTGAGAAAGCACGATGGCGAAGTTGTTGGCGACCCCGGCCGCGGTCGGCTCGAGATCCCCGTGGGCGCCGCTCGCGAGCCCCGCATAGCGATAGGTCTCCCAGACCAGGCGCTCGGTCGTGGCCAGGTCCAGCGGAACCCCCAGGACCCGACGATTGTCGACAACGGGACTTGTGGTATCGACGACCGTGGTCTGGAGGGACATCACCAGCCCCTGCTGCAACAAGTAGCGATCGAGGCCGAGGTAGTTGCGTCCCGTCGTCATGGCCCATGCGATGGGGCGGCGTCCCAGGTTGTCCTGCAGGATCCGCAGCACCATGAAGTCGCGACTGTAGAGCGGCGTTCCACGGCGAAGCTGGTGGTTGATGGGCCCGATCCGTACCCCGATGTCCTGAGGAAGCAACGCGCCCTGGGCGCCCGCGATCTGCTCATCGGTGAGGCCGTGCGGCCGCCACGTCGGCGCTACGGGATTCCCTCCTCTCCAGATCGCGGGTGCAGCCGATTCATCGAACCCGCGGGTCGGAGTCTCCCGAATCTGCCGCTTGTACCAGATGGTCTCTCCCAGTGCCAGGCAGACGACCAGCACGTCGCGCCTCACTCCTTCGACCTCTTGCGCCCACCAAAGGGGGAAAGTGTCGTTGTCACCGTAGGTGAAGAGAATCCCGTACGGAGGAACCGAATTGAGCAGATCGTAGGCGAAATCCGCCGCCAGCCTCGCGTCGGGTCCGCGTCGGGTCGCCGCTGGCAAGTTGGCCGTGAACGGCACCAGCGCCACCAGCGCGAAGGGAATCGCGATGACCAGCGCCTTGAGGCGCCACCGGGTGATCGCACGCGCAGTTGCCGCAGCCAGCCCCATTCCCGCCCACGCTCCCCAGACCACGAAGCTCACCACGAAGAAGTAGTCGCGGTCGCGCACCTCGTGAGCATTGCTGTCGGGGTACCTGCCGTAGCCCAGGCCAAGGCCGGGCTTGAAGTTCATGTAGGCGACAAGCCCCAGGCCGGTCACCAGCCAGAGGGTGAACCAGAGCCACCAGGTGGACCGGTCGACCCGGCGCTGGATCTGCATCCCGTACAGCCCCAGCCCGGCGAACAACAGCGTCGCGAAGGTTCGCACCGGAAACTCCACCGCGGCGAAGCGCAGGCTCGAACGGACGCCGTTGGCCCATTGCCAGTCGAAGTACTGGAGGTAGTTGAGCAGCTGCAGTCCGATGATCGCGAGACTCCGACCCGGGTTCTCCGGGCCGTGCAGCACGGTGGGATCGTCGAGGGGAGTGCGGACCGGGTATTGCGCCCTTCGAATGACGGCCAGAAGCGCGTCCCAGGTGTCCGGCTGGGCCTCGTTGATCATCGGGTGCTGGCCAGCCCGAATGAACAGGAAGAGGTAGCTGGTGACTCCGACTGCCGAAACGGCGAGCGCGAGGAGGGCGAATCGGAGACTGGATGCCCGCGCCGCGAATCCGGCCGCGGCGAGGAAGCAGAGCGCCCCGAGCCCCACGAGGACCGTACTCCCCAGGCCGCAGCCGATGAGGAGCGCCCAGGTGCCAGCCACCACGGTGACCCGGGCCCACTCGACGGCGCGGGTCCGCTGGTCCGCCGCGGGGTCCTCCCTGAGAACCGAGGCCATGTAGGCGATGACGGCGGGTCCCACCAGCAGCGCGAGCAGGTGATTCCCAATGGACAGGCCCGCGAGATACAGGATGAGAAGCTCCAGCCGGGCGGCCCGCTCCGTGCCGCGAGCTCCTCGCCATACGACGCACAGCCAGGCGATGAGCGCGATCGTGAAGGTCGCGGCGGCGTAGACTTCAGTCTCGTTGGAGTTCTGCCAGTTGGTGAAGGTGAAGCCGGCGATGAGTGCCGCGGCAAAGCTGCCACCGAGCCGGACTAATCGCTCCTGAAATCCTGAGAGGCCCGCCGCCACGCGGGCCATCGTCTCATGGGCCACCAGAAAGAGCAGCCCGGACCCGCAGGCGCTCAGGGTCGCACTCAGCAGATTGGTGCGCTGAGCATACTCCCGGAGGGGCACCAGCGCTGCCCACACATGCCCGATGAGCACGAACAGCGGCGTGCCCGGGGGATGGGGAATTCCAAGAGTCTTAGCCGCTGCGATGAACTCGCCCGCGTCCCAGAAGGTCACCGTCGGCGCGAGAGTGACCAGGTACCCGGCCAGCACCATCAGGGTGGCCACGACGGCCAAGAGGTAGGGATGGCGAGAGTTCATGCCGTGAGGAGTGGATGACGGTTGAGCTCTAGCCGGTCCCGTGGATTGCCGCCGCCACCGCGAGCGCATCCCGGGTCATCCCCACATTGTGCACCCGGAAGAGCCTGGCGCCTCGCTCGAAGGCCACCACGCAGGCTGCGGCGGTTGCGACATCCCGCTCTCCCAGCTCGCGGCCAGTCACGCTTCCGAGGAATCGCTTGCGCGAAGGGCCGACCATGATTGGCCGGCCCAGGGAGAGGAGCGCCGCGAGGCGGTCGGTGAGCAGCAGATTCTGCTCCGCCGTCTTGGCGAACCCGAAGCCGGGATCCACCACCAGGCGTTCGACACCGACCCCGGCCGACTGCGCGCGATCGAGCGCCAGCCGCAGCTCATCCCGCACTGCGGTCACGACGTCCGGAGAATACTCGGCGTGATCCAGCCGAGCCATGGTGCTCACCGAGCCGCGACTGTGCATTAGGACAGCGCCCGCACCTCGCTCCGACACCACTTCGGCCATTTCAGGGTCGAGGCGGAATGCCGATACGTCGTTCACGATCGCGGCGCCGGCATCGAGCGCGGCGCGGGCCACGCGAGACTTCACCGTGTCAACCGAGATCACTGCACCCGGATGGCGTTGCACGAGCGCCTGCAGCACCGGGACGACGCGGCCGAGCTCCTCGGCCTCGCTCACCGGCTCGGTTCCAGGGCGGGTGGACTCACCCCCGAGATCGAGAATCGCGGCCCCATCGGCCAGCAGCCGATCAGCCTGCGCGAGCGCGGCATCCGGTGACAGAAACCGGCCGCCATCGCTGAACGAATCGGGGGTGAGGTTGAGGACGCCGAGGATGACCGGCCGGTCGAGCGGCACGGCGCCGCGCGCGGTGATCCAGGCGGCGGGTGGCTCGGCGGGCAGGAGCAGACCGACCTGGGTGGCGACGTCGGCGAGCGGGGGCGGGACGAACCACGGTCGTGCCAGAGCGCCCAGCCGGGCGAGAGTGCCACCGACGATGGCCCAGTCCTCACCGGTGACGACTTCGAGGCCGATTTGACCAGCGTGCTGCACGAGGGCCAGGATGGTGCCGACATCGAGCCCCGAGAGCTCGATCGCCGCGCCGGCCATTCCGCCGGCCGCGGCGTCGGCGCGGACCTCATCCACTCCCCGGGCCCGCAGCGCTTCGGCTACGGCGCGGGGGGAGTGGGTCGGGAGACTTCGGGCGATCACGCGCCCATCGGTTCGGCCGGCGGCACTCCGAGAATGGGCGTCCGCTGCGGCGCGCTGTCCACCTTGGGAGGCTGAACGGCGGCCGGCGGGGCCGGCGGTGAGGAAGGACTGAGCGGCGGCAGTGGCTTGCCCTGCACGATGTGGTCGAGATCCTCGCGGTCGATGGTTTCCCGCTCGAGCAGGGCCGCCGCGATCTGATCGAGGAGCACCCGGGACTCGGTCAGGATCCGCCGGGCGCCCTCATGGGCCTCATCGAGGAAGTGCTTCACCTCGTCGTCCACGATTTGCGCCGTGCGTTCCGAAACCTCGCGGCGCTGGCCGAACTCCCGGCCCAGGAAGATCTCCTGCTCCCGGTCGCCGATGGCCATCATGCCGATCTTGTCGCTCATGCCAAACTGGGTCACCATCCGGCGGGCGATCGCGGTCGCCTGTTCGATGTCGCTGCCGGCGCCGGTGGTAACCATGTTGTGCCCGAACACCAGCTCCTCTGCGACCCGGCCGCCGAAGGCGATCGCCAGCCGTCCGATGAGCCATTGCTTGGTCTGGCCGTACCGGTCCTTCTCGGGAAGGGACATCATCAGTCCCAGGGCCCGGCCCCGCGGCACGATGGTCACCTTGTGGATCGGGTCGCTTCCCTCGGTCTTGAGCGAGACCACGGTGTGCCCCGCCTCGTGGTAGGCGGTGAGGCGGCGCTCGTCCTCAGAGAGGACCAGACTCTTCCGCTCGACGCCCAGCATCACCTTGTCCTTGGCATCCTCGAAATCCACCATGTCCACGAGCGGCTTGTTGCGACGGGCCGCGAGCAGTGCCGCCTCGTTGACGAGGTTGGCGAGGTCGGCGCCGGCCATGCCCGGGGTCCCCTTGGCGATCGTCTCCAAGTTCACGTCCGCCGCGAGCGGGATCTTCCGGGTGTGCACCCGCAGGATCCCCTCCCGTCCGCGCACATCGGGAGCGTCCACCACGATCTGACGGTCGAAACGGCCCGGCCGGAGCAACGCCGGGTCCAGCACGTCGGGACGGTTGGTAGCGGCGATGAGGATCACACCGTCGTTAGACTCGAACCCGTCCATCTCCACTAGAAGCTGATTGAGCGTCTGCTCCCGCTCATCGTGACCGCCGCCCAGCCCCGCTCCGCGGTGCCGGCCGACGGCGTCGATCTCGTCGATGAAGATGATGCAGGGCGCGTGCGCCT
>DASPUE010000153.1:0-7946 GCA_035623055.1 Gemmatimonadales bacterium | reverse complement strand
TGGCCCGCGACGGCCCGGCCGGGCCGCCACGTGCCGCGCGCTGAGGACTCACCGCCCCGGGGTGCCCATGTCCCGCTTTCATCTCACCCTCGCCCAGGCGCTCTCTCAAATGCCCGGGCCCTACAAGGACCATTACGCAGTCCTCCTGGAGCACGGCACGCTGGAGGTGGGGTTATACGCCCCCCGAAAGACCGATCCCCAGACCCCACATACTCGCGACGAGGTCTACGTGGTGATGCGAGGGAGCGGCTGGTTCCGCAACGGCGAAGACCGGATGGCCTTCGGGCCCGGGGACGTGCTCTTCGTTCCGGCTCGGCGCGAACACCGGTTCGAGGACTTCACCGACGATCTGACACTCTGGGTCTTCTTCTACGGGCCGGAGGGTGGAGAAGTGGGGGGACAGCTGTGACCGTCATCGTCCTTGCCGGTCTCGCCGGTCACCGATATGCTGTCGCATATCAGCGGTATGATCGGCCCGATTCTCGAGATCCACGTCCATGACGCTCGAGCCCACCCTCCCGCGCGAGTCCTACCTCTCTCCCGAGGCATTTGGGCGGGAGAAAGACCGGATTTTCGTACGAGAATGGGTTTGCGTCGGCCGACAAGAGGAAGTCCCCAGCCCGGGTGACTACCTGCTGCTGGAGATTGCCGGTGAAAGCATTCTCCTCCTGCGCACCCGCGAGGGGACGCTCGCGGCACACTACAATGTCTGCCGGCATCGCGGCTCCCAGCTCGCGCTGGGCGTGCGGCCCAAGCACGCCGCCGGCGACGAGGTTCGTTCGTCAGGCGCGTTCGCCAGTGGCATTCGCTGTCCCTACCACGCCTGGACCTACAGCCTCGAGGGCCGACTCCGAACTGCCCCCTACCTGGATGATGCCGATGGGGTCTGCAAGGAGGAGCTGTCACTCTTCCCTGTGGGCGTGGATAGCTGGGGCGGATTCGTCTTTCTCAATCTCGATCCCGAAGGAGCCCGAGCCGCCGGGCGAACCCTTGGCGCGCAGCTCGGTGGTGCGCCGGAACGGGTGAAGCGCTACCCGCTTGAGGAGCTTCGCATCGCCCGGCGGATCGTGTACGAGGTGGCGGCCAACTGGAAGGTCATTCTCGAGAACTACAACGAGTGCTATCACTGCGGGCCGGTGCATCCGGAGCTGTGCCGGGTGGTGCCAGCCTTCAAGCAAAAGGGCGGCATGGATCTCGACTGGGACCGCGGGGTTCCCCATCGGGAGGGGGCGTGGACTTTCACCATGTCGGGGACCACCACCCGGCAACCGTTCGCCGGCCTCAGCGAGGACGAGCTGGTGCGCCACAAGGGCGAACTGCTCTACCCCAACTTCATGTGCTCGCTTTCGGCCGAACACGCCGCGGCATTCACGCTCTGGCCCCACGCTCCGAATCGGACCACGGTCATCTGCGACTTTCTCTTTCACCCGGAGGAGATCGCCAAGCCCGGCTTCGATCCGATGGACGCCGTGGAGTTCTGGGATATCACCAATCGCCAGGACTGGGTGATCTGCGAGTCGGTTCAGCGCGGCATGTCGAGCCGCGTCTTCACCCGTGGCTTCTACGCTCCGATGGAAAGCCTCTCCCTGGACATCCGCCGGTACATTCGAGATCGGCTGGAATAGCCGGTGCGGCGTCATGCCGCGCCATCCGAGCATCGGATGACGAATCCGGATGACCTTTCCCGACGTTGGAGAGGGTACCACCGCGCGGGGTGGCCCTCGCAAAGAAGGAGGGAGTAGCGTGACAACCGAGGTCGCAACGCTGGCCGGCGGCTGCTTCTGGTGCCTCGAGGCGGCGTTCGAGCAACTCAAGGGAGTGGAGAGCGTGGTCTCCGGCTATACCGGCGGACCAGTTGCGAACCCCAGTTACGAGCGGGTGTGCGATGGGGATACGGGACACGCCGAGGCGGTCGAGATCCGCTTCGATCCGGCCCAGATCAGCTATCGTGATCTCCTCGATGTGTTCTTCACCATCCACGACCCTACTACGCTCAATCGTCAGGGCGCCGATGTCGGAACCCAGTACCGGTCGGCCATCTTCTATCACACATCAGAACAGCAGAAGACCGCCGAGGAGGTCATCCAGGCTCTGACCGCCTCGAAGATCTGGGACAGGCCGATTGTGACCCAGGTCGTTCCCCTCGAGCGGTTCTTTCCGGCGGAGGGCTACCATCAGGGGTACTTCCGTCGGAACTCCTACCAGCCGTACTGCATGGCTGTGGTAGCCCCGAAGGTCGCCAAGGTGCGGTCGAAGTACTTCGCCAAGCTCCGCAAATAACCACGAGAGGGGTGAGCGGAGGCCGGGTCGGCCCGGCCTCCGCCACCACACCCCGCGTCCTCAGTAACCCGGATTCTGGGTCAATCCGGGCGCGACGACGATCTCCGAATAGGGAACCGGCCACAGCTGCCGGAACGGATCAATTCCCATCACCGCCACCGCCCGCCCCGTGCGTACCAGGTCGGGGAAGCGATCGCCCTCGAAAGCGAGCTCCACCCGCCGTTCGTGGTCGATGGCGTCCAGTACTTCCTGCTGGGTGGAAACCTCGACGCCGAGTGTATGGGGCTGCAACTGGGCCCGCACCCGCAGCTTGTTGTACTCATCCACTGCGGCGGCCAGCTGGTTCTGCCGGGCCAACGCCTCAGCCTTGATCAGCAGGACCTCGGCGAACCGAATCACGTGGATGTTCTCCGAGCCATCGCCGGTCGGCCACTTGGTGACCATGGAGGGCGAGGTGCTGATACTCCAGGTGAACCGCGCGTCGCCAGCTTCATACGCGGCGACAAGGCTGGGCCGCGCGTTCAGTTCTCCCCGCCCCTCGTAGCCTCTCGCCCGGTAGTAGTATCCGAGCAACTGATAGTTCGCGATATCGAAGTAGACCTTGAAGATCTCTTCGGGCGTCGGAGCTGCGATCGCCGGAAAGAGATCGCTGTAATTGGTCGCCAGACCGTACCCCAACCCAATGACAGCATCGGCTTTCGCCGCCGCGTTGGTCCAGTCCCCGAGATAGAGATACACTCGCGCCAAGAGCGCCTCGACCGTGCCGGCCGTGACCCGGTTGGGATTGGTGTTGGTCACCTTTCCCTCGGCGGCCAGCAGATCGGCGACGATCTGGTCGTAGACCTCCGTCACCGTCGCCCGGGTCACGGCGGAGGCCTCCTCCACTGTACTCGGGGGAACCAGCACCAACGGTACTCCGCCATACGTGCGCACCAGGTTGTGGTAACTCAGGGCGCGGAGCGCGTGCGCCTGCCCGACGATGTCATCCTTCTCGGCGGCATCCATGCCCGTGAGGCCAGGCACCTTTTCGATGAGCCGGTTGGCACGATCGATCGTCACGTATGAATACTGCCAGATCCGGAGCACGTCTCCATTCTCGGCTCTGAGGTTGTACAGCCCTGCATCGGCGTAGGTCGTAAAGGTGCCGATATGGAGCGTGTTGTCCGCATACAGGTCATTGAACACGACCATGTCACCGCCATAGAGCGCGCTGCTGGTCAGTGACGCGTACGCCCCCGTCAGCGCGGTTCGCGCCCCCGCCGGGGACGAGATCGCCGTTTGCTCCGGGAGTGAGGTAACGGGCTCGGTGTCGAGCAGGGAGCCGCATCCCCCGAGCAGCAGGGAGAGAGCCGGCGCAACCAGCAGTCCGGTCAGTCGGCCCATGTGTGGGTGCGAAGTCTGTCTGGTAGGCATATGTCACCATCCCGCCTGCACGCCGACGGAGAACGTCCGGGCGAGCGGATAGGTGTAGAAGTCGGTCCCGAGGTCCAGGTTGGCGGTGGAGCCGCTGGCATTCACGTCCGGGAAGTAGCCGCTGTAGCCGGTGATCGTGAACAGGTTGTGGCCCGTCACGTAGAACCGCGCCTTGGTAAACCCGATGGAGCCGGCCAGGCGCTCCGGGAGCTGAATCCCGAGGGTCACATCCAGCAGCCGCAGGTAATCGGCATTCTCGACAAACCGGCTGGACGGCAGACGCGCCCCGGAAGTGCCGTCGTAGCTGGCACGAGGCTCGTCGGTGATATCGCCGGGGTTCTGCCACCGGTTGAGCGCACGGGAGAGCTTGTTGTCGCTGTAGTAGCCGCCGTCGTTGGCGTACAGCCGGACGGCGTTGTACACCTGGGCCCCGGTGCTCCACTGGAAGAGGAAGCTCAGGTCCACCGACTTCCAGGTGAGGGTGTTGGTCAGCCCCCCGGTCAGCGACGGCCAGGGCGTGCCCACGAAGAACCGATCCTCGTCGCTGGGATTGGTCGTCACCCCGCCCGCCGCGGTGCGGTACAAAGCGTCCCCGGTCTGGGGATCCACACCCACGAACTTGAAGAGGTGGAATTCCCCCAGCGGATGGCCCACCTCCACCCGATTCGCGTCGGAGAAGCCCGCCGAGAACGGCTGGTTGCCGTAGAGCTTGGTCACCTCGTTCCGGTTGTGCGCCAGGTTGAGGGTGCTGGTCCAGCCGAGGCTCCCGCTGGATCGCGGGCGCAGGACTTGGGCGGTCAGCTGTAGCTCCACGCCGTTGTTATTGAGGTTGCCCACATTGCTGATCACGGTGGATTGCCCGGAGGTGGTGGTGATCGGACGGCTCACCAGCAGGTCATTGGTCTTCTTGTGGTACCAATCACCGGTCAGGGCGAGGCGGCCGTTCAGCATCGTGGCATCAAAGCCCAGGTCCAACTGGGCGGTGCGCTCCCACTTGAGGTCCGGATTGGAGATGCTGCAGGGGGCCAACCCTGAGACCGGCCCGTAGTTCGCAGTGCAAGCGGTCCCTTGCCACGGATAGGAGCCGACCGCCTGATTGCCAGTGAGTCCGTAGCTGCCGCGGAGCTTGAGCTGATCGAACAGGCGCGAGCCCTGCAGGAACGGCTCATCCGAGAGCACCCACCCCGCCGAGACGCTCGGGAAGAAGCCCCACTTGGTGTTGGGCCCGAAGCGGGACGAGCCGTCGAAACGGAAACTTGCCCCCAGCAGGTAGCGCTCGCGGAATGCGTAGTTGGCGCGCCCGAAGTAGGACACCAGGTTGCTCTCCGAGTAGCCGCCATCCCAGCCGGTGATCACCGCGGCATTGCCGACCTGGTTGAAGCGCGGATCACCCATCCCCTCGCCACGAACGTAGTTCCAGCTGCTCCGCGCGAGTTCCAGGCTGGTACCGGTGGTGAGATTGAGGCTGTGTTGATCGGTCCAGCGCCGGTCGTATCCGATGAAGCCGTCGAAGACGTACCGGTTCTCCGCGTTGAAGGCGTCGGTTGCAATGCCGTCCCCGCGTTCGGCGTCGGAGCCAAGAACCAGCTGCGAGTTGAAGCGGGTTTCGTGCAGGCTGAGGAAGTCCACCCCCACCCGCCCAGACACAGTGAGGGCCGAGGTAAGCTGCCCTCGAGCTTCGAAATTGCCCAGGACCCGGCTGGCTCTGGCGTTCGCGGTGTTGAAATTCCCGATCGCGACCGGGTTGGGGTATCTGAGGCCATCGGCGGGGGAGCTGAAGCTGCCATCGGACAGCCGCACCGGGATGTTGGGCTGCTCCCCGATGGCGTTCGGAATTGCGCCCAGCGTCGTGTTGTCGCTGGTGATGCGCTTGTTGTTGTCCCCGCTCACGGCCAAGCCGGCGGAGAAGGTGACCTTGTCGCTCACCCCGAAATCCAGATTGACCCGGCCACTGAGTCGGCGATAGCCGGACCCGATGGTGATGCCGTCCTGGTCGAAGTAGTTGCCGGACACCCGGTAGCGCAGCCGGTCGCTGCCGCCCGAAACGGCGGCGTCGATGTTGCTCACCGGCGCGGTCCGGAACACGGCATCCTGCCAGTTGGTATTGATCGCGTCGTCCACGCCGACCACGCCGAAATAGTCGGTACCGTATCCGTCCCGGGCAGCCGCGTCGTTCATGTAGGTGAGGTACTGCGTGGAGTTCATCATGCTCAACTGCTTGGGCAGGGACTGGACTCCGGTGGAGACGTTGAAGTTCACCCGAGCGGGACCGGCATCGCCGCGCTTGGTCGTGATGATGACGACGCCGTTGGAGCCGCGGGAGCCGTAAATCGAGGTGGCCGCCGCATCCTTCAACACATCGATCCGCTCGATATCCGTCATGGCGAGACCAGTGGTCCCGTTGATGTCCTGGCCGCCAAAATCGAGCTGACCGACCCGCTCCGACGTCATCGGCACGCCATCCACCACGTATAGAGGCTGGTTGCTGGCGCTGAGGGAGGCGGAGCCGCGGATCCGCACGGAGACACCATTCCCTGGTGTTCCCGCATTCTGGATGACCTGCACCCCCGCGGCCTTGCCCAGCAGGGCGGCATCGACGCTGGCCACCGGCTCGCCCGCGACGGCATCGCCCCCCACCGAGGAGACGGCCGCGGTGAGATCCTCGCGGGCTTCGGTCCCGTAGCCCCACGAGACGATCTCCTCGAGCTGCACCAGGCGGGGCGCCAGCACGAAGTCCACGATCGTATCGCCGCTGTCCGCCAGACTCACGGTGCGGGTCACCGGTTCGAAGCCGATGCGTTGTACCCGGAGCGAGACAGTGCCGGGGGTGACCGCGGCAAACGAGTACTCGCCGTCCGCGCGGGTCGTCGCCCGCTGATTGGTTCCCACCATGGTCACTAGCGCGCCCTCGAGGGGCCGCTGAGTGGCCGAGTCAGTCACGGTGCCACGAAGAACCTGCGCCCAAGCTCCTGGCGCACCGAGCAGCGCCAGGGCAAGGCACAGGCCGGGCACGGTCAGCGACTGACGTCGCCTGGACCGCATAGCCGACCTCCGACTTGAGTTTAGAAACCGCTGTTGTCCATCAGGGGTCCTGCGCCCGGGACGGGGCCCGGGGTCCTCGGCTCAGCGCGACGGCAGATTCGCGCGGCCGCTCCGCGGGTCGTAGCTGCTGCCCGCGGGAAGTACGTGCAGGCGGAGATCCCGCCCGCCCAGCAACGGCTGATCCGGATCGGTGATCGTCGCGCGGCGGGCGTCGTAGACCACCACCGCGCTCCGTCCGAGGATCCGCCACCGGCCATCGGGACCGACCTCCAATGCGGTCCCTTCGTCAATGCCCACCCCGACCAGGCTGGGCCGCTCGAAGACGGCGCTGAGCAGCCGGTTGTGCCGCTCCCGCCGGATGAAGTGTTGATCGACCAGGACGCCGTGGAGAAACCCGAGCCCCGCGACGACTTCGATCGTGGAACGAGCGATTACCGGATAGTCATCGCCGTAGTACCCGACGCTATCAGGGCGGCGCTGGTTTCCGGTGAGCATCGAGTCGCTCATGATCGCAGCGCCAGCGGACGTGCCGCCGACGACCGCGCCGGCGCGGTATCGCGTCTTCATGCTGACGAGCGTCGGGGTGCCCAACAACACCGCGGTCAGTCGCGACTGATTGCCGCCGGTGAACCAGATCCCGGTTGCTGAATCCAGCGTGGCGCTCCGGGCCGGATCGGCCGCTTCCTCTCGAGTGAGGTTGACCACCCACGCCGTCGCGCCGAAATCCCGGAGCTGATCCACCTTTTCGAGGCCGCTAGCCTCCGATTCCTCGCTGGCCATGGGGACCACGGCGATATGCGCGCGGCCAGGCCCCCCCGCCAGCTCCACGAACCGGGTCACCAGCTCGTCAGGCTGGGTCCCGCCCCCGACGATGAAGAGCGTGCCCTGTCCCAAGGCATCGGAGGGGCCCAGCCCGACCAGCAACAGAAGAAGCGTTGCTGCTCGAGGCATCAGGCGCTCCGGCCCGTGTGCGATCCGCCGCCGAGGCGGTCGGAGATGACGGCAGCGCTGCGGACCACGGCGCGGACCAGGCGCGGCAGGCGCTCGGCAGCGAGTCGGGTCGACGGCCCGCCAAGACAGACCGCGGCCAGGGTACGACCGGCGTGATTCACGATCGGAGCTCCAATGGCGACGTATCCCGGCTCCAGTTCCTCGACCGCCGTTGCATAGCCGCGGTGGAGTACCGTGCCCAGCTCCCGCTCCAGGCGAGC
>DASPUE010000152.1:0-6337 GCA_035623055.1 Gemmatimonadales bacterium | reverse complement strand
GCTTCGGCGGCGGCGGTGTGCCTGCAGGTGGGCGCGTCAGGGGCAGCCCGGGTGAAGACCACCGTGCTCATCACTCCTGAAGAGGTCGATGCCGCGGTGAAGAAGCCCGTCGCCTACCGAGCCCCGGGCGCCTGAGCGCTCCAGGGGCCCCCGCCCCCGCGCCGTCCCCTCCAGCCCCCACGCCGGCCCCAGCTCCGAGTCGGCGTGGGCCACTCGCGCTTACGCTGCTCGGGTTCCTGGTCGCGGCGTACGGATTGGTCATCAAAGGCCCGATGGGCGCGAGCGCGGTCTGGAATGGGGTGATCGATTCCGCGAGCCCCTTCCCCGCATCGCTGCCGGGGATCATAGGGCGGACCCCGACCACGGCCGCCACTCTCTATTTCCACAAGGGTGCCGCGATTCGTACCGTCCGGTTCCCTGCCTCGGCCACTGGGCTCGCGGGCTCGCTCCACGCTGGCGATACCCTCCGAGTGGTGGTGGGATGGGGATGGAATCAGGATACTGCCTTGGCGCTCGGCCTAACTCGCAATAGGACCGTACTGCTCGATACCGCGACCGTGATCGGGCAGCAACGCCAGAAGAGCAACCGGATCGGTGCGCTGGGGGCCGTGTTGGCGCTGCTGGGAGTGGTCCGGCTGGTGCGGCGGCGGACGAGTGCTCCGCAGGGTGTGGTCGAGGCTGCCCCTGAGGGGCCGACCACTACGATGGAAAAGGACAGGACTTGAGCTTGAGCACCGCAGTGAGACCATCGGTCTGGTAGGGCTGGCCCCGGCTGTTCACCCCCCGTTCCACCGCGCCCGGCAACCGAGTGTACCCCTGCAGGTCGAGGCACCCGCCGGCCAGCAACTCCCTGATCAGCAACTCGCGCTCCCGGTCGACGTAGGCGTCGATCCGGTGGGTCGGCACCCTGGTCGGCTTGAGGGAGAGCCCGACGTCCTCGCTGGCCGCCCCGGCCCACAGGGTGTCCCTGCTCGAGGGGAAGACCATCTTCCAGAGCCGGAGGTGATGGCGCACTCGCGCTGAGGAGCTGGCGCGCTCGAAGCCCAGGTCTTCCATTCGCCCGTCGAAATAGGACTTGCTCATGGGGGCCCGCGGGTCACCCCGGCCGAGGACAGCATCCACCGCACCGACCACGATGTGCCCCAGGTTCGGGGAGAGCGCGAGGGCCCAGTTGGCGCTGGCAAAGGCGCGCCGGACCAGGTCGCTGTCCCCTCCCACAATCACAAAGTTGATTGGGTCGCCACTCCCGGTACCGTTGCGGGTCGTGGCGTGGGCCTCGAGCGGAGGAAGATCGATATCCCTGCGCAGCAACGGGGCGGTGCGGCAGGTCTCCGCCTCGGCGAATCGAAGGGAATCCACCAGCCGGACGACGGCCTCCTGTCCCGCGAGAATGGAGACGCTGGGCCGGTGCACCAGCCGGGCCGCCTCGATACTGGCGGCGGGGGCCACGCCCAGCCCGATGGCGGCGAAGGTCAGCGGTTCAAGTGCGAGGGCCGCGTAGGAGCGGCGCCCGCTCGAAACTGTGCCGTCGCTCACCCGACGCGACCACTCGAGGGAGTCCAACACGCCGCTCAGGCGGACCCAGCCACCAGGAACGAGGGCAATCGAATCGAACATGATCCGGAGCTTGCCGCGCTGGTAGGCGGTGCGCCCGGCGTGCGACAGCTCGATGGTGCCGGCGAGCGATACGAAAGCCGGGATCACCTCACACCCCCCGACCACGATCGGCGCGAGGGTCTGGGCCCGGACCACGGTTCCGGGCAGATCCTTGCCGCTTACGACCGGATTGAGGAATCGAATGGGAAACCGGGTGCCGGTGGGGACCGCCTGCGCCAAGAGTGCCCCGCCCTCGAGCAGGAGCAGCACCATCGCCGCCACCGTCATCCTGATCACAGGGCCCGCCTTCGGTGCAGCAGGTGCTTCACGATCTGGGTGAGGCCCATGTAGCAGAGCAGCGTCGCGGCGAGGATCGCAAAGTACAGCGGGGGCAGCGCCACCATGCCCAGCGCCGGGGCGAGCGGGGAGAAGGGCAACCACAAGCCGATCGCCATCACCAGGACGGTGGTGGCGATCAGCGGCCAGCTGGCCCGGCTCTCGAGGAACGGGACTTTCCCGGTCCGGATGACATGGATGATCAGCGTCTGGGTCATCAGCGACTCCACAAACCAGCCGGTCTGGAACAAGGCTGCCTGTGCCGGTGTCTGCGCGCCGAACACCCAGTACATCACGGCATAGGTAGTATAGTCGAAGATGGAGCTGATAGGCCCGATGGCGACGATATAGCGAGCGATGCCGCTGATGTCCCAGGGCCTGGGACTCGCGACCTGCTCCGGATCCACATTGTCGGTCGGGATCGGCACCTGGGAGAAGTCGTAGAGCAGGTTGTTGGTCAGGATCTGAAGCGGGGCCATGGGCACAAACGGCAGCAGGGCACTGGCGCCGATGACACTGAACATGTTGCCGAAATTGGAACTCGCCCCCATCCGGATGTACTTGAGGACGTTGGAGAAGACCTTGCGGCCTTCGATCACGCCCTCGTCGAGCACCAACAGGCTCTTCTCCAGCAGAATGATGTCGGCCGATTCCTTGGCGACGTCCACGGCGGTATCCACCGAAATGCCGACGTCCGCGGTGCGGAGCGCGGGGGCGTCGTTGATGCCGTCGCCCATGAAGCCGACGACGTGGTTCCGAGCCTGCAGGCAGCGGATGATCCGCTCCTTGTCCGCCGGAGAGAGCCGCGCGAAGATCGTGGTCCGTTCCGCCACCTCCGCCAGCTCCGCGTCGCTCATGGCGGCCACCTGGGAGCCGAGGAGGATATGCTCCGTCGGCAGGTCCACGTGGGAGCAGATCGTCCGGGTGACCAGCTCACTGTCCCCGGTGAGAATCTTGACCTGGACGCCGTGGTCACGGAGGGCGAGGAGGGCCGGCCGGGCGGTCTCCTTCGGGGGATCGAGGAAAGCGACGTAGCCGAGAAGCACCAGCTCCGACTCGTCCGCCTTGGCGTAGCTCGGTTTCACCGCCACGTCCCGGTACGCCACCGCCAGGACTCGGAATCCTTCGGCATTGAGCTTGTCACACTGCTCCCGGAGGTCTTCCGCGAAGCCCGGCGGCGCCGGTAGGCGCTCGCCGTCCGCTTCAAATTCGGTGCAGCGGCGCAGGATCTCCTCCGGCGCCCCCTTGGCCAGGAGCCGGCGGGATCCGTCGGGCAGGTCCGCCACGACGGACATGATCTTCCGGGAAAAATCGAAGGGGATCTCGTCGATCTTGCGATACTTGCTGAGGTCGGCGAGCCCATGACCCTGGCCGAACTTGAGGATGGCGTTGTCGAGGGCGCTCCGGAGACCGGTCTGGAGGTGGCTCACCAGCATCGCTGAAAGAAGGACCTGCTCGTTCTCGTTCCCTTCGACGTCGCAGTGCCGCTCCAGGATGACGCTGTCCATCGTCAAGGTGCCGGTCTTGTCGGTGCACAAGACGTCCATCGCCCCGAAGTTCTGGATCGAGTTGAGCCGCTTGACGATCACCTGCTTGCGGGACATCGCCAGCGCGCCCTTGGAGAGGCAGACCGAGACGATCATGGGCAACATTTCGGGGGTAAGCCCGACCGCCACCGCGAGGGCAAAGAAGAACGCCTCGTGCCAGTTGTGCTTGGTGAGCCCGTTGATGAGGAACACCGCGGGGACCATCACCGCCATGAACTTGATCATCAGCCAGGTGAAGCGATTGATGCCGCGATCGAACGCGGTCTCCGGCGGTGCTTGGGCGATGCCGCTCGCCATGGTGCCGAACAAGGTCCGCGGGCCCGTCTCCACGATCACGGCCGTAGCGGAGCCGCTCTGGACACTGGTACCGAGAAAGCAGAGGCTCGGGCACTCGAGGGGCTCACGATCGCCGATGCCATGGAGTTCCTCCCCCTTCTCCGCCGGCAGTGACTCCCCGGTGATCGACGACTGGCTGACGTAGAGGTCCTTGGCAGCAAGGAGGCGAACGTCCCCGGGGATCATGTCTCCCGCGGTGAGGGCCACCACGTCCCCGGGAACGATTTCCCGAAGCGGAACTTCGTGCCGTTCCCCGCCCCGAATCACCGTCGCAGTCACCCGGATCATGGCCCGGAGCGCCTCCGCCGCGTGATTGGCGCGGGTTTCCTGCGCCAGGCGGAGCGTGACGCCGAGGACGATCATGAGCAGCATGACCGTGGCGGCGCGCACATCCCCGGTAATGACCGAGAGGGTGGCGAGTGCGGCGAGCAGGACGACGAGGGGATTACGGAGGGCGTGGTAGAGGCGGATCCACCAGGAGTCGGGCCGGTGCGCGGCGATCTCGTTGGGCCCCGTGAGGGCGAGCCGTCGCTCGGCTTCCTCCTGAGTGAGCCCCGTTGCCGCGGACTGGCAGAGCTGGAGCGCAGCGGCGCAGTCACTGGCGGCAGCGGCCCGGACCTTGGTGGAGTCCCAGCGCGGCCCCGCCGAGCGCGCCAGGGGCATCGGACCTCGCCTGAGCACGCCGGTCATGTATTCACTCCCGTGTGAGCCGACCCTGGAGAGGCCACGCGGGGAATATAGTCTCCGCCAGTAGATCGTCCGCGGGTCCGATGATGGGTTCTTAATGCGCAGCCGAGGTCTGCCGGCCCGAGGCGCCTGCTGAGTGGCTCAGAATGGGGCGCTTTCCTCTACCCGATCGTTGCCGGACCGACACGGTAGTGTGTGGACAGGGACCGAGCGTTGGCCTCACCCTTACCCTCTCCACGGAGCCCACACCATGGTCACCCACAAGGCCGCCGAACACCATCGCAAGGCCGCGGAACATCATGAGACTGCCGCCCATCACCATCGCGAGGCGGCCGAGCAGCACGAGAATGGTCACCATGAAAAGGCCGGCCATCATGCGCACGTCGCGCATGGGCACCACCTCGAGGCGACGCATCACGCCGGCGAGGCGGCCAAGCACCACGCCAACGAGCCGCAGCTGTCGAAACGGTAGCGCGACGGCCGCGACGACCCGCCCCTCGGCCGTCGGAGCCGGGGGGTGGGCGGGCGCAAGACAATTCTAGAGGGAGAGCACTGGCGGGTGCTGGCCATCCCGCCTGCGGTGCCGTAGCTTCCCCGCACCACACCACGGACTCGGTTCATGACGACCCCTGCCCGAATCGTGGTGGCGATCGCATTGCTGGGTGGCGGCGTCACGCATGCCCGCGCCCAGGACTCGACGTCCACCTCCCCCGCCGATACCAGCCGAGCGACACTACTCCCCCCGATCGAGGTCGTGGGGCGAGTCGATGATTTGCACGGCGTCGCCCTCACCGCCTCCGAGGGCCACGTCGGTGCCGCGGATCTCCGCCTCCGCCCCCTCCTTCGCGAGGGAGAGCTACTCGAAACCGTCCCCGGCGTGATCGTCACCCAGCACTCAGGGGACGGCAAGGCGAACCAGTACTTCGTCCGCGGGTTCAACCTCGACCATGGCACCGACTTCCAGACCACCCTCGAGGGGATGCCGGTGAACTTGCCGAGCAACGCCCACGGGCAGGGATACACAGACCTCAACTTCCTCATCCCCGAGCTGGTGGAGTATCTCGACTATCGCATGGGGGTCTACTACCCCGACCTCGGCGATTTCGGGAGCGCCGGCGGCGCCGACTTCCACCTGGTGCATCGACTGGCCCAGCCATTCGTGACCGCGGGGGGCGGGACCGATGGCCTGCGGCGGGTCGCGGCGGGTGGTTCGGCGCAGGTTGGGTCCGGCACGCTGCTGCTCGCCGGGGAAGGAAAGGTCTACGACGGCCCGTGGGACCTCGCGGAAGACCTGCGGAAGGTCAGCGGCGTCGCCCGGTACTCGTGGGAGAAGGGCGCATCCGCCTTTTCAGTGCTGGCGATGGCGTACCACAACACGTGGAACGCCAGCGACCAGATCCCCGAGCGCGCGGTCGAGAACGGACGCATCAGCCGCTTCGGGGAGATCGACAGCACCGACGGCGGCACCACCGAGCGGTTCAGTCTCTCCGGCACCTGGCGCCATACCGGGGAGCAATCGGTGGAGGAGGTAACGCTCTACGGCATCTACTCCCAGCTGAGCCTCTTCTCCAATTTCACCTTCTTCCTCGATGACCCCGTCCACGGCGATCAGTTCAATCAGCGGGAACATCGCACGGTGCTCGGCGGCAGCGCGACCCATGCCCAAGCCGCCCAGGCGCTCGGCGCCGACCACGTCATCAAGATCGGCGTGCAGAGCCGAGCCGACCTGATCAACGGGCTGGGTCTCTATCACACCGAGGCCAGGACTGTGCTTGCGGCTGTGCGCGTGGACGACGTGCGCGAATGGGGAAGTGGAGTCTGGATCCAGGCGGAAT
>DASPUE010000151.1:0-5274 GCA_035623055.1 Gemmatimonadales bacterium | reverse complement strand
AGAGTCAGAGGGAGCGCTGGACCCGGGGCCGCCGCGCGGCGCTCCGCCGCTACGCGGGTCCGCTGCTGCGCTCCGAGCGGATTGGCTGGCTGCAGAAGCTGGATGCCATTCTCGAGCTCAGCCTGCCCGGACCGGTGGTGGTCGCGTCGATCGCCTTTGTCCTGGCCGGTCTGGGTCTAGTCCTCGGCGGTACCGGCGGCCTGCTGATCGCGGGCATCGCCGTGGGGTCTCAGCTTCCGCTCATCGTCGCCACGACCCTCGTCACCCTGCGCCATCCCCATCCCGGTCGGGTCATCCTGGCTCTCGTCAGGCTGCCGGTCTATGCGGTGTGGCGTGTCGGTGTCGCGATCGGGACTTGGGTCGGCGTGGCGAATACCAGTTGGACCCGGACCCAGCGGAACGAAACGGGCGACCCGCAGTCGCAGGTCCCCGCCGTCGCTGCCCGATCCGACCGCAATACCTGATTCACCGCTTTTCTCGGGAGCTCGACCGTAATGCCATGGTTGAACTGGCGGCGTGCTCAACCTTCACGCCGCATGCCGGTCTTCGCAGTCACGCCGAGTCACAATCCACCGGGGCGAAGCCTGGCGTGCGTTGCCCTGATGCTGGGCGCCTCGACGTGTGGGTCCGACCGCCTCGGCCCAGTCGTGAGTGGCCCTGATCATGAGCCACCAGGATTCACCGTCCTGACCGATCACCCCTTCAACACCGTCAAGAACACCGACGGTGCGGGCATTGGAACGTGGTCGGGTTCCGGCGGCTTCGATATCGTGCAAGATCCCACCGCGCCGAAGTCCCCGCCGAACGTCGCCCAGTTCACCTATCCGGCTGGCTTCCAGGCCGGTTCCGCGCCGGGCCATATCGAGTTCGATCTGCCGCCCAATATCTCGCAGCTCTACCTGTCCCTGTACATGAAGCTGTCGCCGAACTTCGAGGGCCAGTCCAGCGAGACCAACAAGGTCGGTTTCGTCTGGATTCTCGATCATCCGGCGGTCTTTCTCTCCAACCAGGGCGCCGGGACCGGCGTGCCGCTCTACCCAACCCTGCGGTATCAGGGACCGTGTTGTGATACCAGGGCCTATTTCCGCCAGAACGTGGGGACCGAGCAGGCGATGACGCGGGGCCAGTGGCGGCGCTGGGAGGTCGTGCTGATCGCCAATACGCCGGGGAAGAAGGATGGCGTCATGCGTTTCTGGATCGACGGCCAGAAGGTTGGGGAGTACACCGACGTCTGGGTGCGGGATACCCCGGACACCTGGCAATACGTCTATCTGCAGCCGATCTGGGGCGGCACCGGTGGCCAGGTCACCCAGACCCAGTACCTGTGGGTCGATCACCTGTACGTCTCGGGCCACCAATAGCACCGATTCCTTGGTGGCCGTGAGTTGGGTCGATGGAGGTCGTGTTATGCGCAGGCTGTCGGACGCGAGCGTGCTCGCACGGGTAGCTCTGGCCGGACTCATGGCCGGAAACGGCTGCGGCTCCTCCACGGGCACCGAGCCCACGAGTCTTGCCGTGGTTTCCATTACGCCCACATCAGTGACAATTGCCCCTGGGATCCACCAACCGCTCGCGGCCAAGGCTAGCTACAACAACGGCCACGACACGGTGGTCACCGCCGTCGCCCAATGGACATCCTCCGACTCGACGGTAGTGAAAGTGACCGCCGCGGGTGTGGCGACCGGTGTGGCGGTGGGCAGCGCCGACGTTATCGCCTCCTTCGGCGGACTGTCCGGGACCAGTCATGTGCTCGTGTCCGGGACCCCGCCCACCCTCCTCGGGACTTCCGTCAATTCGAGCAGCACCAGCCTGGCGGTGGGAGACCAATTGACCATCACCGTGACCGGGGAGTACCCGGGTGGGGCTACCGGGAACGTCACCACCCAGGCTTCCTGGGTTTCCACCAACAGTGGAGTGGCGTCGGTCAGCGCCGGCGTGGTATCCGGCGTCTCGGTGGGCACCGCGGCCATCGTTGCCACCCTCGGCAGCTTCGTCGACACGGTCCAGGTCTCCGTCACGCCGACCAACGAGCCGGCCGGCTTCACCAAACTCACCGAGCACTTCTTCAACACGGTCTTCAACACCGACGGCGCCGGCGTGGGCGTCTGGTCCGCGGACAGCCCCGGATTCTCGATCGTGCAGGATTCGACCGCGCCCAAGTCCCCGCCGAACGTGGCCCAGTTCACCTACCCCGCGGGCTTCCAGGCCGGGTCAGCGCCGGGGCACATCGAGTTCGATCTGCCGCCCAACATTTCGCAGCTGTACATCTCGATCTACATGAAGCTGTCCGCCAACTTCGAGGGCCAGCAAAGCGAGACCAACAAGGTGGGGTTCGCCTGGATCCTGAACCATCCGGCGGTGTTCCTTTCCAATCAGGGCGCCGGGAGCGACTCGCTCTACCCGACGCTGCGTTTCCAGGGGCCGTGCTGCGATACCCGGGCTTATTTCCGCCAGAACGTGGGCACCTTGCAGGCGATGAATCGGGGGCAGTGGCGCCGCTGGGAGGTCCTGCTAATCGCCAATACTCCCGGCCAAACCAACGGCGTGATCCGCTACTGGATCGACGGGCAGAAGGTGGGGGACTACACCGACGTCTGGATCCGCGATACCGCGGGGACCTGGCAGTACGTCTACCTGCAGCCAATCTGGGGAGGAACGGCGGGGCAGGTAGCACAGACCCAGTATCTCTGGGTCGACCACCTGTACGTCTCCGGCGCCCCGTAGACGCCGGGCACGGCCTTAGCTCCCGGCCCGCCGCGACATCACGATGGGCCGGCCGTCCGGCGTGTCAATCACGGTCTGATGGACGTAGCCGCCGGCCGTGAGCAGTTCTCGGAGCGCGGCTAACGAATCGCCCCCGGCCAGTTCACTCCCCCCGGGACGGATCACCAGCCAGCGGACGCTCTCGCCGAGGGACTTGACCAGGCGGGCCGCCGTCTCTGGTGTCCCATCCCCGATGCCGCCCATCGCAATCGCGACGTCGTACCCGGCCCAGTCGTGGGTGCCCCCATCGCGGACGGCCTCGTTGAACAGCTCGAGTCCCGGATAGGGGCGGTTGTCGATGAACTCGAACCAGCGATGGTTGAGCTCGAGATATCGTGCCAGCGCGGCTTCGGACTCGTAGACCGTCACCCGTCGAGCGCCGGCACGGAGCATCTCCAACGGCACCAGCCCTTCGCTTCCCCCCAGGTCCAGCACGCTTCGACCGGCGAGGGCTGGCAAGTGCGCGCGGAGCAACCGCCACTGGCCCGAGCCCAGGGCCAGCGATCCGCCGGGTTGGCTGGTGTACCCGTTGCCATAGAGGATGCGCGTATTGGCGAGGGCCTGGCGTTCGCGGAACAGCGAGGCCATCTCCCTTTCAAACACCCGCTCCGACAGGACCTGGCCATCGAAGAAGTAGTTGAACTTGTCCCGATCCGATTCCCGGCCCCGGACGCAGCGCCAGCTGTTGCGGGGAAAGACCGTGGCAAAGTCGAAGTCGCAAAGCGAGGGTTGGCCATCCGTCAGCAGCACGTTGCCGTACTTGACATCCCCGATCGTCACGCCGCGCTGATGGATGCGATCCATGATGCGGGCGAGTTGCTGAATGACGTCGGGAGCGATCGCCTCCGCGAGCGCCCGCAGGGCGACCGTTCTCGTCTGGGCCGATTCTCCCCCCAGGTTCCAGCGGTCTGGTTCCGCGTAGGAGACACTTACCTGGTGCTGGATTTCATCGGTGGCTCCCAGCCCGACCATGATGCTGCCGAGGCTCCGTCCCGCGATGAACGACTGGTACAGGGTGCGCTCCGCCAGGGAGACCGCCACGATTCTGGGGACCTCGGGGATCCCCTCGAGGGCGTCCAGCGCCAGCAGCTCGTTTTCGAAGCTTGACCGATCGAGATACATCTTCTTGGCGCAGACGACCCCTCGATAGATCACCAGTTCGAGGCGGTGACGGTCGCGCTCGAGGAATTCCTCTGCCGTCACCTGAGTCGCCTGGAAGAACGGGATTGGGCCGATCAGGCTCATGACTCGGCTCAAGTAGTCGAACACGGCGAGTCGCACTTCGGCTGTGGACGAGGCCACCACCCGGTCGGCGGAGCCCGCCTCGACGCCGAGGCGGAGTAACGTCTCCCGGGCCGTTGGCAACCCGTCGAGCGGATGGCTGGCGCTTGCGATGACGAAAAGCTTGCGGCGCCGCCGCAACCTGGCGAAGAGCAGGATCAGCAGGGGGCCCAGCGAGACGAAGGCCAGGAGGTCCGCAACCAGCGGGTCCTCGATGGCGAGCACTACGAAGATTACGCCCGCGACCGACATCGACAGCACAAACCGGCCACGGATCCCCCGCGACCACGCCGTGGCTCGCTTGAGCAGCCATACGCCGGCCAGATCGGCATAGAGCGGGAGGGTCGCGCCCAGCACCGCGAGCGACCTCCGCATCCGGCCGCCCCATCCCGGGCCAGGTGGAGCGACGGCGGTCATCATGCCGCCGAACGGGTACAGCGGCTCGTGAAGAGTGGCCAAACGCCGCTCCGTGGGCTGGTGCGGGAAACCCTCCCCCTCACCATCCGGAACCGCGAGATCGCCGCTCTCGGCCGTGCGCGCGACGGAATCGTTCACCGCCGTTCCCCGGTGGAGTGAAGGGCCGAAGGGCCCTGGTTCGATCGTCGATCGACCGGTGAGCCGGCCGTCGGGTCAACCCTGACTCGCCCGGCGCCGGCCGGACGTCCATTGGTCCCACCGGCTCGCCAGCGCCGCGGAGCGGCTGGTATCGTACCGGTCGACCCGGAACACCTTGGCCACATCGGTCGGCTTGCGGCCCGGCTTGATGAGCTTCTGCAGGCCGATGAGCAAGAGCGAAAGGGGCTTGAGCACCCACATCGGCAGCCACAGGACCGACAGGTCCGGGTTGGTTTTCCGGAGTCGCGTAAGCAGGGCCGCCTTGGTGGGCGATTCGGGATCCAGCAGGTTGAGCTTGGCGGGCGCCTGCTCGAAGTCCATGGCCAGCAGTCCCAGGATCCGTGCCGCGAAGTCGAGTCCGACCACTCCCATCCGGTCGCGCGGGGAACCGACCGCCACGAAGATATTGCCAGCCCGCTTTCCCAGTCGCCCCGGCGGATCGAAGTTCTGATAGTCGACAATCGCGCCCGGACGGACGATGCGCACCGCCAGACCGAGCTGTTCGCCGAGGCTGACGGCGAGGCGCTCCGATTCGAGTTTGCCCCACACGTACGGCCCGGCGCTCCGGCTGTCGGCCAGCAGCGGTGTGTCTTCATCGATCGCTCCACCCCGTCC
>DASPUE010000150.1:0-2326 GCA_035623055.1 Gemmatimonadales bacterium | reverse complement strand
TGAGCGGCGCGGCTGGGGCGCTCTCCGCTGCGGTGGTGGTCACCGTCGCCCAGCGCGCCGGGCTCTCCACGCTGAACGGCGAGCGGATCGGCTTCGTGCTCTACGCCTGCGTCGGCCTGCTCTGCCTCGCGGTGTATCGGGCGCTGCCCTCCGAGGCGGCGGCGGCGGGGAAGCGCGGGCTGCTGCAGAAGTCGCGGGGGCTGGTGCTCCGGCTGGCGGCGCTGTTCAGCCTCGACTCCTTTGGCGGAGGCTTCGTCGTCCAGTCGCTGCTGGTCCTCTGGTTGGCCCGGCGCTTCGGGATGTCGGTGGAGGCCAGCGGCAAGCTGTTCTTCGTCACCGGGCTGCTGGCCGCCGGGTCGCAGTTCGTCTCCGGGCGCCTGGCGAACCGCATCGGCCACGTCCGGACGATGGTCTACACCCACCTTCCGGCGAACCTCTTCCTCATCGCCGCCGGGGTGATGCCCACCGCGCCGCTGGCAGTGGCGTGTCTGCTGGCGCGACAGGCGCTGTCGCAGATGGACGTGCCGGCGAGGCAGGCCTACGTGATGGCGATGGTCCCGCCCGAGGAGCGGGTGGGCGCCGCGGCACTGACCAACGTCCCGCGGAGCCTGGCCGCTGCGGTGCCTCCGCTCCTGGTCGGGGCGCTGCTCCAGGCCTCGAGCTTCGGCTGGCCGCTGATCATCGCCGGCGTCCTGAAGGCGATCTACGACCTGCTGCTGCTCTGGGGATTCCGCCACCGCAAGCCGCCGGAACACGACGCCGTCGCGCCCGCGGCTGGAGCGCCCTGAGCTGATGCTTTCCCGACGGCCCCTTCAGGAAGCACTCCCGGGTTGGCTTCTGGCGTCGTACCGGGGCCCCGTAGGCATGCTTCAGGCGGGGCCACGGGATGTCGATGCTCTCAGTCACTCCGCTCCTCCGAGTCGAATCCTAGCCGGGCCCCGACGACTCGAGATGCTCTCTCCGAGGTATCAGAGAACTCGTTTGGCTCGCGATCTCGCCTGGATTCCGGCGCTTCCCGTCAGCCATCGCCTAACTGGGCGTGCCCGAAAAGGTGTCCGACGAGGTGTCAAACACCTCGTCTGTCCCGCGCTGCGGACGCTCGCGTCTCGCGGCCCGGACGGTGCGCGGGCCTAGCCCTTCACCGCGCCGACGGTGAAGCCGGAGATGAACCGGTCGACGAAGAGGTTGTAGAGGATGGCGATCGGTACCGAGGCCAGGAAGCAGGCCCCCATCAGCGAGCCCCAGAAGTACACGTCGCCGCGCACCAGGAACGTCGGCACCCCCACGCTCAGGGTGAGGTTCTTGGAGGTGGTGATGAAGGTGAGGCAGTACACGAACTCCTGCATCACCAGGGTGAAGCTGAAGATCACGGTGGTCAGCAGCCCGGCCACCGACATGGGGAGGATGACCTTCACGAACGCCCCGAATCGGGACAGCCCGTCGATCATCGCCGCCTCCTCCACGTCCTTGGGGATCACCTTGAAGAACCCCTGGAGGAGCCAGGTGCAGAACGGCACGGTGAAGCTCGGGTACACCAGGATCAGCGCCCACAGCCTGTCGGTGAGCCCGAGGGTGGCCACCAGCCGCGAGAGCGGGATGAAGAGGATGGTCGACGGCACCAGGTAGGTGAGGAAGATCCCGATCCCCAGCCTCTCCCCGGCCGGTCCGGTGAGCCGCGCCAGGCTGTACCCGGCGGGCACTGCCAAGAGCAGGGTGATCAGCACCACCGCCACACCGACCAGGAGCGTGTTCCCCACCCAGCGGGTGAACAGCGTGTCGTGGAACAGGACCCGGAGGTGCTCGAGCGTAGGCGGCGCGTGGTAGACGAAGGGGTTGTGGTTGGGGTCGAGCAGATCGTTGGTCTGCTTGAAGGTGGTGATCAGCATCCAGGCGAAGGGGAAGGCGGCGAAGGCAGTGAACGCCGCCACCACCCCGAAGTTGACCACCTTCCCGCCCAGCTTCCGGCCGGCGATCTGTCCCCGGATGGCGGTCACGTGACCTCCGCGCGGCGAGCCAGCCGGAGGAGGAGGATCACGCAGGCGGCCAGGACTGGCAGCAGGAACAGCGCCACCGCCGCCCCTCCGGAGAGGTCCCCGCCATCGATGCCCTTGAAGAAGGCGAGGCTGGCCAGCACCTGCGTGCTGTCGAACGGCCCGCCCCGGGTCAGCACGTAGACCACGATCATGTCGGTGACCGAGAACACCAGCCCGAAGAGCACCGCGACGATCATGATCGGGAACACCAGCGGCAGGGTGATCACGAACATGTGGCGGAAGAAGCCCGCCCCGTCGACCTCCGCCGCGTCGTGGATCTCCTGGGAGATCGA
>DASPUE010000149.1:0-5875 GCA_035623055.1 Gemmatimonadales bacterium | reverse complement strand
GTGCACCTCATCCTGATTCGCCATGCCGATGCCGGCGACCGCGATCCGGCGCGGTGGCCCGACGACACTCTGCGACCGATCACCGACAAAGGGCGACGCCGGCATCGGCGGGTCGCGCGACGGTTGCGGCGACGAGGCCTGACCCCGACCCTGCTGCTCTCGAGCCCGTGGCTCCGCGCGGCCCAGACCGCGGAGCTGACGGCGGAATACGTGGGCGGCCCCGCGCCACACTTCGTCCCGGCACTGGCCACGACGCCCAGCCTCGCCGACCTGGGAGGCGCCATCGGCCCGCAGAGTCCCGAGGCGATCGTGGCTCTGGTTGGCCATGAGCCGTGGCTCGGCGAGTTGGCCTCGCTGGTGCTCACCGGTGACGCCAACCGGCTCCGTGTGGATCTCCCCAAGAGCGGGGTGATCGGCATCGACTGCGACAGCCTGGAAGCGGGCGCCGCGGCCCTCACATTCCTGTGGCGGCCCAAGGGAGGCTGATGCGCTGACAGCAGGGGGCGGATGGCTGTATTTTCCGCCCCCATGTCCGCGCCCACTCCGCTCCGAATTGCGATCGTCGGCACCGGCCCTTCGGGGTTCTACGCAGCCGAGTCCCTGCTCAAGCAGCGCCCTGGTGTCGAGATCGATCTGTTCGATCGCTTGCCGACCCCATTCGGTCTGGTGCGCGGCGGGGTCGCACCCGACCACCAGAAGATCAAGTCCGTCATCCGCGTCTACGAGAAGATCGCCGCGACCCCGACCGTGCGCTTCTTCGGCAACGTGAGGATCGGCACCGACCTGACGCGCGACGACCTGCTCCGGTTGTACCATGCCGTGATCTACGCCTACGGCGCCCAGAGCGACCGCGCCCTGGGTGTGCCCGGCGAGAACTTGCCGGGCAGTTACGCCGCCACCGATTTCGTAGGCTGGTACAACGGACACCCCGATTACCGGGACTGCCAGTTCGATCTTTCGCAGGACCAGGTAGCGGTCATCGGCATGGGAAACGTGGCGGTCGACGTGGTGCGGATCCTCGCCCGAACCCCGGAGGAGCTCCACAAGACCGACATCGCGGGCCACGCCCTGGAGGCGCTCGCGGAAAGCCGAGTGCGGGACATCTATATGATCGGGCGGAGGGGGCCGATTCAGGGCGCCTTCACCAATCCGGAGCTGAAAGAGCTGGGCGAAATGGAAGGGGCGGACATCGAGGTGCCGGCCGGGGAGCTGGAACTTGATCCCGCGAGCGCCGCCCTGTTGGCCGCCGGTGGGGACAAGGTGGCGGAGAGGAACCTCGAAACCCTCAGGACCTTCGCCGCCAAGGCCCCGACGGGCAAACCGCGGACGATCCACCTCCGCTTTCTACGCTCCCCGGTCGAGCTGAGCGGCTCGGGCCGGGTCGAACAGCTGGTGCTTGGAAAGAATCGGCTGGTTGTCGGGCGGAGCGGGGAGGTCAAGGCAGAAGCGACGGGAGAAACCGAGACGCTGCCGGTGGGCCTGGTCTTCCGCTCGGTGGGATACCTGGGAACCGGCATCGCCGGCGTTCCCTTCGACACGAAGCGAGGCGTCATCCCCAACGATCACGGCCGGGTCCTCGCGGAAGCGGGGACCGTGGCGCCCGGCGAATACGCGGTAGGATGGATCAAGCGCGGCCCGAGCGGAGTCATCGGAACCAACAAGCCGGATGCGGTCGAGACGGTGAACCTGCTCCTGGCCGACGCCGAGAGCGGAGCGCTCAATCAGCCCGCCGAGCCCGCGCGGGAAGCGGTGATGCGGACCCTGGCCGGGCGCGGGGTGCGAGTGGTCTCCTGGCGGGACTGGCAGCGGCTGGACGAGCTGGAGCGGCAAGGCGGAGCGGCGCTGGGCCGCCCCCGCCTCAAGCTCTGCCGGGTGGAAGAGATGCTGGCGGCGCTCGACGACTGAGCGAGAGGGCGGACGTGAAGGAACCCATCCAGACCAGGCGGCTCCTGCTGGTGCCGTTCGAAGCGGACGCGATCGACGCCCTGGTGGGCGGCGAGGAGGCACGCCTCCGCTCGCTCACCGGATTCACCTTCCCCAGTCCGCTCCGGTCCCCACCGCTCATGGAGGAGGTCCTGCCGATGGTTCGGGACCGGCTGCGCGCCGATCCAGGGAGCCGCGGCTGGTGGACCTGGCTGACGGTGGACCGAACCACGAAACAGGTGACCGGCGCGCTTGGATTCGGAGGACCGCCAGACGCCGAGGGCGCAGTCATGATCGGCTACTCGACCTACCCGGGGGCGGACCACCGTGGCTATGCGACGGAGGCCACGGCCGCGCTGGTCGAGTGGGCCTTGCGCCAGCCCGGCGTGGACCGCGTGTGCGCGAGCATTCCCTCGGACAACGTGCCCGCGCGTCGGGTGGCGGAAAAAGTCGGGATGCGGGTCGCGGGGACGGTGTGGGAGGAGGACATCGACGACGTGCTGCTCTACGAGAGGCGCCGCGTCCCATGAAGATCTACACCCGCACCGGAGACGAGGGCGATACTGGCCTGTTCGGCGGCGGACGGGTGCCCAAGGATCATCCTCGGGTGCAGGCCTACGGCGACGTCGACGAGCTCAACTCGGTGGTCGGCGTGGCTCGCGCCACCCAGCCCACCGCCTTTTTCGATGACCTCCTCGAGGCGATTCAGCGTGATCTCTTCGCCCTGGGCGGGCAGCTGGCGACACCCGATCCAGACCGGGTGCAGAGCGCACTGGAGAAGGCTCAGCTGACCGACGCGCGGGTGCTCGCCTTCGAGCAAGCCATGGACGACGCCGAGCGCGAGCTCCCCGAGCTCCGCGCCTTCGTGCTGCCGGCCGGAACCCCGAAGGCCGCGGCGCTGCATCTCGCGCGGACCGTCTGCCGGCGGGCCGAGCGCAGCGTCGTCACGCTGGGGCGCGAGTCGGACCTCCCCGCGCTGTTCGTGGTATACCTGAATCGGCTCTCGGACCTCCTCTTCGTCCTCGCTCGGCTCGCGAATCATCGCGCCGGAGCAGGGGACGTGACCTGGTGAACGACGGCGCCGCGTCAGCCGGCTGAACGGCTTCCCACTTCCCTTTCCGGATCGCGCCCCATGCCCGTCGTGCCCGTCCACCACGCGCTCGGACAGTACGACGTCCACATCGAGCCCGGCATTCTGCTCTCCCTTCCGGAGCTGCTGGCCGGCGCGCTGGGACGGCGGAAGCAGGTGCTCATCACGGACGAGGTGGTGGGGCGCTACTACGAGGAGTGGACGCGCGCCGCCTCGGAACAGCAAGCGCGCGGCGGGCACCGGGCCGACGCCGGTATCCGGCTCCGCTGCGAGGCCCGGCTCACCTTTCCCGCCGGGGAATCGAGCAAGACCCGCGAGACCTGGATCCGACTCTCCGACGAGATGCTGGGTCTGGGACTCGACCGCCAGA
The DNA here is from genome assembly GCA_035623055.1 of Gemmatimonadales bacterium. Lineage (GTDB taxonomy): Bacteria > Gemmatimonadota > Gemmatimonadetes > Gemmatimonadales > GWC2-71-9 > JADJOM01. The sequence goes on along the minus strand of DASPUE010000149.1, from coordinate 2,492 downwards.
CCGCGGTCGTGGCGCTGGGTGGCGGGGTGGTCGGAGATCTCGCCGGGTTCGTGGCCGCCACCTTCCTGCGAGGCATCCCCTACGCCCAGGTCCCCACCACTCTGCTGGCAATGCTCGATGCCTCGGTGGGCGGGAAGGTCGGCGTGGACACCCCGCTCGGGAAGAACCTGATCGGCGCCTTCCACCCGCCGGCCGTGGTCGCTGCCGATCCGCTTACACTCCTGTCTCTCCCAGACCGGACCTATCGCGCGGGCCTCGCCGAAGCGATCAAGCACGGCGTCATCGCGGACGCGAAGTATTTCGCCTGGATGGAAGCGAACGCCGGACGGCTCCTCAGTCGCGATCTGGAGGCGCTGACCCATCTCGTGCACCGGAGCGTCGAGATCAAGGCCTCCGTGGTAAGCGAGGACGAGCGGGAGGGAGGCCGCCGGGCGATCCTGAACGCCGGGCACACGATCGCACACGCGCTGGAACATGACTCGGACTACCGGTTGCCCCATGGGGAAGCGGTCGCCCTCGGCTTGATCGGCGAGTGCCGGATCGCGGAGCGCATGGCCCTGGCCCCGGCGGGCCTGACCGGACGGGTCGAACAGTTGGTCGGTGCGCTCGGGTTGCCGACCCGCACCACCGGCGTCCAGATCGCGCGGGTGCTGGAGACGATGCTGCACGACAAGAAAAACCGGGAAGGACAGGTGCGGCTGGCGCTGCCGATCGGTCTGGGTGCGATGCACCCGGGTGCGGGAACCTGGACCGTGCCGGTCACGGAGGAGCTACTGGCCTCGGCGGTGGCCGGATTGACGTGATCCACATCTCCGGGGCGGTTTTCCCCTTCGCTTCAACATCTCCCCATTCGACTAACCAGTTATTTGACAATGGCTTAGGGTTCTACCTTCCAACTGGTAGACAGTGCCGCGTCGGTGCCGGGCGTGGACAAACCCCGCAATGGACTGCTAGCGAACGATTTGTGATGTGGAAATCTGATCTTGCTTGACCGGTTTTTTGGCCCGTCCTATATTCGCACACCCAATCGCGGCCCTTTCCCTCGTCCGGCCGCACTTCTGAGAAAATCAGCTGTTCGAGTCGCGGAGCCGTCATGTCTGCGCAGCAAACCAGCCGGGCCAAGGCGTTCTTCCGTCCTGCCGCTACCGGGGCCTTCGACCAGTACCTCCAGGACATCCAGAAGTTGCCGATGATTACCGACCCGGCCGAGGAGAAGCGGTTGGCGAGGCTGGCCCAGAAGGGAGACGAGAAAGCGGCGGAACGCCTGGTGACGGCGAACCTCCGCTTCGTCATTTCCTACGTCAAGAAGTACCAGGGCCACGGCCTCGACCTCTCCGAGCTGGTGGCGATCGGCAACGAGGGGCTGCTCAAGGCGGTGCGCAAGTTCGACCCCGACCACGGCGTGAAGTTCATCTCCTACGCCGTCTGGTGGGTGCGTCAGGCAGTGCTCAAGGCACTTGCCGAGCAGACCCGCAGCGTGCGGATCCCCCTCAATCAGAATTCGGCCCTCATCAAGATGTCCCGCGCCGAGGTGTTCCTTTCCCAGGAACTGGGCCGCGAGCCGACCGATGAGGAGATTGCCACCGCCCTTAACGATTCCGTCGACAATATCCGCTCCGCCCGGCGCATGACCTCCGCCGAGCTGTCGCTGGATGCGCCGGTCGAGCGGAGCGACAAGACCAGCGGGACCCTCGGCGAGCGGTTCGCCGGGAGTGAAGGAGGCGACATCGAGGAGCGCACCGACGCCCGCTTGATGCGCGAGTTCATCGACCGGATCTTCGATCGCTACCTCACCCCGAGGGAGCGGAAGATTCTCTATCTCTACTACGGCCTCGAAGAGGGCAGCGAGGCGCTCACCCTCGAGAAGATCGGCGAGCTGCTCGGGGTGACTCGCGAGCGGATCCGCCAGATTCGTGAGCGCGCCTTCGAGAAGCTCCGCGAATCGCCGGACGTGAAGGGCCTCAAGGGCTTCTGGGTCGCGGCGTAGACGCCCTCCCCCCTCCGCGCGGCTGCAGACTACAACGACCCTCCTCGCCACCGGCGTGGAGGGTCGTTCGCTCACGGCCGCCTCGGGCTAACGGCGAGTGGCTGACGGCTATATTCCCCTCATGCCCGCCCGACTCCCGCTCTTCCCGCTGGATCTGGTGCTCTATCCCGGCGAGCACATTCCCCTCCATATCTTCGAGCCCCGCTACCGTCAGTTGCTCGCCGACTGCCTCGAAGGCAACAAGCGGTTCGGCATCACCACCGCTTCGCCGCCCGTCGCCGGGGCGATCGGCTCGGTGGCCCAGATCCGCCGCGCCGAGCCACTGGGCGATGGCCGGTCGAACATCATCGTCCTGGGAGAAGGACGCTTCGGGGTACGGGCACTCCTGGACGAGGGCACTCCCTATTTCGTCGCTTCGGTCGAGGAGTTTTCGGACCACCCGGACACTGTCCCGTCCCCCCGCGAGCTGGAGGAGCTGCGGCAGCTCGGAGTCGGCCTGCGGGAC
>DASPUE010000148.1:0-12226 GCA_035623055.1 Gemmatimonadales bacterium | reverse complement strand
AGCCGCGCAACTCCTCGGCCTTCTCCGGCGCGGCGAGTCCCCCGAACTCGATGGCGCAACGGTTGAGCTGGGCTTCCAGTTCGGAAAGCGCACCTTGCAGCGCTGGCCGAACGGCTCTGGGATCGGGGGCAGGGCGGGCCGTCGCGACAACGACGGCCCGGGTCGCGGCGGCCGTTCTGGAGGCCGCGGCACAGCGAGTGCTCATCACGGTAGCCCGGGAGCGGAGCGAGGCGTCGCTGGTCGTCTGCCGGTCACGGGCGAGGCTCGCCGAGGCCGCGTCGACCAACCGCAGGCTGTCCCGCAGCACCAGTATGGTGCGCTGGATGGTGACCTGGGTCGAATCAAGGGAAGCTTGGGCGGGCGCGTCAGCCTGAGCGACGAGGGGGCGCCCCGCGGCGGTGAGGAGTGCCGCGAGCGTAAGCGACTTCAGCAACTTCACGGTTCGAGTCCAACCTCGATATAGCGGTAGTTCGGTTCGCCATCCGTGGCGGAGAGGAGACAGCCGGCCGCCGAGGCGGCGAACCACCCGCCGACCAGACCGCGCGGAACATCCAGCTCTCCCAGGATAAAGCCCAGCCACCGGCGCAGGTGGCGGATCTCCGGAGCGCGCCGGCCGAGCAGTGCGATCAGGGCGCCGCTGCCGCCGGTAGCCCGCAGGAAGTGGGCGAGGGCGTGCTCTCGTTGCGAAAATTCCACCGCCTTCACTCCCGGCTCGTCGAACAGCACCTTCCCCTCGAACGCATCCATCGGCGGGGCATCGAGCCGCGGCCCGAGATAGATGTAGCGGCGCTGCCCTTCCACTTTGCGTTCGATGACTGCGACCGCCGTCTCGCTGGTGAGTCGGGCCGCGTGAATCATGTCGTCGTCCGGCAGGACGCCGACCGCCTTGGACCATTCCAGTGCCGCCAGCGCGATCTCCATCGGACAGCCGACCGAGTCATCAAATGCGATCAGCCGCGGCGCCTCGCCGGCTCGCAGGATGAAATGCGCGAGCGCCTCGGGGCGATCGGTGAAGGTCCTGACCGTCAGGGCCTGCGGCGTGGTCATGTCGACTAATCTAAGGGTGGTGGCCGCCCCGGGGCCATCTCGACCCCGGCACGGGCAGCATGACCATGGACCCTTCTTACGGCGTCAGGCCACTCTTGCTATCGACTTTGACGATCCACAACCCGGAGTTGATGTCCGGAACATAGATGTAGCCGTCCCGGTAGATCGCACCCCAGGCGTTGGGAGCGTTGGGGATCTGCCCCTGCTTGTCCCCTGTCACGACGTGGGCGATTTCCCGGCCCTGCCGCAACAGATCACCCCGGAGTTCCCCCGAGATATCGAGCACCCGGAGTCCCCCCTGATAGTCGCCGAGATACAGGGTGTCCCCAGCGACCCAGACGTTGTGGGTTCCGCCGTCTTTGGGCTCGTAGTAGGCGACCAGCTTGGGGTGGGCCAGGTCGGACACATCTACTACATGCAGCTGGCCGAACGCCCTCCCCAGACCGACCACGCCACCTCCTTCGGTCGGTCGCGGCTTGGCCGAAAAGACTTCGTCACCCACGAAGACATATCGTCCCGCACGCCACGCCGTGTGGGTGCCGCGGATGAATCCGGGCCCGCCCAGCGCCTCGACGTCGCGATACAGGGCGTTGAGATCGTACTTGAGCTGGCTCACCAGTACTGGGCTGTCGGGACTGCCCCCCTTCACGCCGTTGCCGACGTCGAGGATCACCAGACCGTCGTTCCAGTAGGAGAGGTAGGCGATGCCTTCCTTCACATCGATATCGTGCAGCATGCGCCCGGCGGGAGAGCGCGGAGTCTCCCAGCGCGCGACCTGGTGCGGCTTGTAGGGATCACGGATATCGATCACCCGCATCGAGCCGGTGGCGTCGTCGGTGAGATAGACATACCCGTGATAGATGTAGGTCGAGTGGACGCCGCCGGTCACGGTCTCAGTGAACTCCGCGATCTGGCGTGGGTGCGCCGGGTCCTCGAAGGAGAGCACGACGATGCCGTTCTTGCGGTTGGAGGCGCCTTCTCGGGTCAGCACACCGAACTTCCCGTCCTCGGTGGTCATGATGTCGTTGATGGTACGCGCGTCGACCACCACCGAATCGCTGATCGCGGGCTTGGACGGATCCGACAGGTCGATCGCGTAGATCCTGTCGCCGATCGTGGTGATGTACCCATGCTTTCCGTCGGGATGCAGCCAGAATTCCGCGCTCATCCCCTTGATGGGCAAGCGGCCAACCAGCGTCGTCGGCCTGGTGGCATCGCGCGGCGTCACGGTGACCGCGGCCTCCGCGGTGCGCCCGGCGAAGGTCGCCATCACCCGGTAGTTGCCGGGCAGGTCGGCGACGAAGGCCCCCGCGTCGTCCACCTCGGCATCTCCCGGGCGGAGTGCCCATTCGGGGACAGCGTCGGCCAGAGTCTTCCCCGCCGCCCGCGCGGTGAACTTGAACCGCACCACATCTCCGGTCCGCACCTGTACCTGGGCCGGTTCGAGACTCACCTGGGTCACCGGGTTCGGAATGACGGTCACCTCCAGCTTCCGGCTGGCCTTCCCCGCCGTGACTGTGAGGGTGGCGCGGCCGGGCGCCTTCCCGGTCACCCGTCCGTCGCTCGAGACAGCGAGTATCGTGGGCCGGTCCGAGGCCCAGAGCACCTCGTCATAGCGGCGGTCATCATTGGCGGCGTAGGGGGTGGCGTTCAACACCAGGGATTGCCCCGCGTAGAGCCGGGTCGGCTCGGGGGCGACCACCAGCTTGCCGGCTGGTTGGGGCAGAACCGTCACTCTCCCCTGCGCCGGGATGGCGCGCCCACCGGCTGAGGGCCGCACCAGCGCGGTGACCGTAATGGTCCCAGTGGACCCACCGACCACCACACCGAAACTGTCCACCGACCCCTCGAAGTGGCCGCCGGTCGCGAACCAGGTTGCCTGGACGTTGGGGAATTCGCGTCCCGCCGAGTCGTAGGCTACCACCTTTAGTCGGATCGAGTCACCGACCAGGATCGCCGCCTCGGCGGGCTCGACCACCGCCCGGGCGATGGGCGAGGCCGCGGGCCGCGGCGCGGTCGGCGGCGGCGGGGTGGCGGGCTGCTGGAGCAGGGCCAGAAGCGCGAGTGAAAGCATACGAATCCTCGATGCGGGGGGAGGTGAATCTCCCCTCTTCCACCGCTTCTTGACAAGTTCCGGCCCGGACTGAACCTTATCGCCATGGCTGTTGCAGTCCGCACCACCCCCTTCACAGCGTACGCTGTCCACGCCGGTCCTTCGCGACCGGAGATCGTGTTTTACCCCGGCCATCCCGGCTGGGGGCTTTTCCGGAGCCGGTGAGCTCCCATATCCGAGGTAGAAGCAATGGCGAAGGGTACCGTGAAGTGGTTCAACGACGCGAAGGGGTTCGGCTTTATCGCACAAGAGGGTGGCAAGGATGTCTTCGTTCACCACACCGCGATCGTGATGGAGGGCTTTCGATCGCTGGCGGAAGGGGATCAGGTGGAGTTCGACATCGTCGAAGGGCCGAAAGGACTGCAGGCGTCGAACGTGCGCAAGGCGTGAGCCGCGCGCGGTAACCCTTCAAACGTGGGCCCCGCTCCGTTGCAGGCCAGACCTGCACGTTCCGGGGCCTGGCGTTTTTCCTTCCGGCTTCACGTTGACGCCAGCCCGAGCGATACTTCAGGCGTGACTGTCAGGCCCCGCTTGCCGCTCCTCCTGCTACCGCTGCTCGGTACCCCCCTTGGCGCGCAGGCGCCAGCGCTCCCGCCACTCAGCTTTCTTGGCTTCGAGGCGGGCGCCTCGCTCAACGCCATCGGACAGCAGGTTCACGCCCTCGGTGGACGCGGGCTCAACTGCCTTCGCTCGCGATTGGATCGCCGGGTGCTGGAGTGTCGCAGCAGCGTTGTCGACCCCGGATCACGTCGGGTGGTGGACGTCTGGCTCTCGGCCATGGATAGCGCCACCGGCGTGCTGACCCTGTCGAGTCCGCTGTCCGGCGTTGAACTCGACGGTTGGCGGAGCGCACTGGAAGAAACGTTCGGATCCGTCGACGCAAACGTCCGCGGACCCCAGTGGATGATGCAGTGGGTTCGCCAGGGGCGCATGCTTCGCCTCACCTGGCGGATCGACAACGGGAAGAAGGTGGCCTCGGTCAGCCTGGTGGACGGCCGGGTGCTCGATGGTTGGGGTCGCCGTCGCGAGGTCGAGGAACGCGGCCGGACCGCGCGCCGCCCCTCGGCTGGGGCCCCACCGGAACCCACGAGTTCGCCCTAGTCGGCGAGCCGGACGAGGAAGCTGCCTTCGCTCGCTTCCAGCACGTAGTCCCGCACCACCGCGCCCTCCTCCCGAAGCCGGCGGAGCAGGGTGCGCACCCTGGTACGGATCGGTGCCCCGCCTCCGCCGCGACCACGCCCAGTGATAATACGCACTACGCTCCCGCGCCGAACCCGCGCCTGTGCCAGCAGGAACCGTTCGGCGTTCGCGGCGGCCTCGAGTACGCTCTGACCGTGGAGATCGAACTCCGCCGCGGCGGACCGGGTAGTCCAGTCATGCATGCCGGAAGAATAGCGGACGGGATTGCCCAGCGCCCTCACCATGGCTAGCCTCAGTGCACTGGCATTCTCTCCGGAGACCAGCGTGAATCACCCCGGACGCCGGTGGATCGCCGGCGTGTGCGTCCTGCCCTTCGTCCTCGCAGTCCAGATCGCCTGCTCCCCGGCCCACGGCCCCATTCTCATCGGCCTGGCGGGGCCTTTTTCCGATTCGGTTGGCGCCCCGATGCGGCGCGCCGCCGAGATGGCTGTTCGAGAGATCAATCAGGCGGGTGGCGTCGGCGGTCGGCCCATCCAGCTCGTGATTCGCGACGACTACGGCGACCCGGACTCGGCCCTCTCGGTCGCGAGCGAGCTGGTACAGAGTGGCGTGGTGGCGGTGATTGGACATGTGTATTCCGGCGAGACTCTGGCCGCTGCCCCGGTCTACAATGCCGCCGGCGTCCTGCAGATCTCTCCTTCCTCCTCGGCGCCATCGGTCACCCAGGTGGGGAAATGGACCTTCCGAGTGTGTCCGAGCGATCAGCAACAGGCGGCGGCACTCGCTCGCTTCGTAAGCGATCGACTCCAACTCCGGCAGGGAACGATTCTCTACCTCAATAACGACTATGGTCGAGGCTTGCGTCGGGCCTTCGACATCGAGTTCAGCCGCCTCGGGGGGGAGATCGACGCCAACGGGCCGTATCTGACTACCGAGCCGGACGTCAACGCCTATCTCGACCGTCTCATCACCCGCGACCACAGCGAGTTCGTCTTTCTGGCCGGCAACCAAGACGAGGCTGCTTCCATCTTGCGTCAGGCGCACGCACGCAAGCTCACCGTCCCCATCCTGGGTGGCGACGGGTTGGAAGGGTTGGAACGGGAGGGCACGCTGGGCGACGGGACCTATGTTTCCAACGGCTATTTGCCCGACTTCGACAGCCCGGAGAATCACCGCTTCGTTCAGGCGTACCAGAAGGCCTACCCGACCTCGAAGCCGCCGACCCAGGCCGCGGCCGCGACGTATGACATTCTGAACCTCCTGCGGGAGCAACTCGAGCAGGCAGGCACCGACCGCCGCCGGCTGCGGGACGCCGTGGCCGAAGTCGGCCGGGAACGGCCGCCCTACCGTGGCGTCACCGGAGCGATCGCCTTCGATGAGCATGGTGAGGTCCCGCACCAGCGCGTCGTGATCGGCCGGATTAGCGGCGGAAGCATCCACGCCGTGGAGGGGCTGTGATCACCTTCCGTAGCCTGCGGCGGATGAACGGCGCCGCCATGATCTGCTCCGTCACGCTCATTCTCGGCATGGCCGCGCTCAGCGTCTCCGCTCTGGGGCGCATCTCCCGGCAGATGGCAGGCGACATCTCCACCCTCCAGCGCGGCACCAGCCTGGGGAGTTCGCTCGTCTCGGCGGTGCTGGGCGAGATCCGGGCCGCGGAGCAGTATCTGTTGACGCCGAGTCTCTCGGTCAAAGCGGGATTCGTGGCCAGCGGGGATTCGGCCTATGCCTTCCAGGGCCAGCTGCGGGACCTGCCACATCTCGACAACACCGATCGGCGGATGATCAATCAGGTGGCCTCGATTCAGGCCCGCCTGGAGGTGGCCTATGCCACTGCTCACGCGCTCGCCGACATCGGCAAGGAAGCCGAGGCGCGGCTGGTGGCGGTGCGAGCCGGTGGAGCCACCGACACCCTGGTCGAGATCGTACGACAACTCAGCGATGCCCAGGCCCGGCACGCGGTCATCCGCTCTCATCAGCTCGAAGCCCAGGCCGTCTCCTTCCAGAAGCTGCTGGCCGTCGGCGCGATCCTGGCGCTCCTGGTGGGCATCAGCGCTGGGTTGGGGCTGATCCGAGTAGTCGACCGGCACCTGACCCGACTCATCGCCGCCGCCGACCGCTTCGGCGCCGGTGACCTCCGGCCGGTCCAGCTGCGAGAGATGCCCGACGAGCTGGCCCGGCTGGCCCGCGCCCTCGACGACATGGCCGGGCGCCTCCGCCAGGTGGTCGCCGCCGTCATCCATGAATCCCAGCAACTCTCCGCTAGCGCCGGTGACTTTTCGGCGATGAGCGAGGAGATCGCCGCATCGTCGGGCGAGGTGTCGGCCGCGATGATGAAAATCTCCAGCGGCGCCGAACATCAGGTTCAAGGGATGGATGAGGCCGATCAACTGCTGGGGCGGCTCCGGGGAGCCCTGGCCACCAATGCGGAGGCGGCGCAGCGGGCAGTCCGCCTCGCCGAAGAGATCCGCCGCACGGCGCTTCGCTACCGTCAGGACGTGGAAACAGCCCGCACCACCCTGCTTGATGTGCGAGGCGTTGTGCAGACCTCGTCGCAGCAGGTGCGGGCACTGGTGCAGCAGTCGGAATCCATCACCGACTTCATCGACCTCATCAAACAGATCTCCTCCCAGACCAACCTGCTGGCCCTGAACGCCGCCATCGAAGCCGCCCGCGCGGGCGAGCATGGGCGCGGCTTCGCGGTCGTGGCCGACGAGGTCCGCCAGCTCGCCGACTCGAGCGCGCGCGCCGCCGGCGATGTCACCAAAACGGTGGAGTTCCTGCGCAGCCAGATTCGCGAGATCGCGGAAACCATGCAGGTCGGCACGGGACGGGTGGGTGGCATCGAGACCGTCGCCCAGGCGGTCGTCCAGGGACTCGACACGATCGGCAGCGCCATCGGCGAAGTGCAGACGTCGGCGACCAGCCTTTCCCAACAGGCCACCCAGAACCGTGAGGTAGTCGGAGAATTGGCTTCGCGGACTGCCCTGGTGGCGCGGGCTGCCTCCGAGCACGCCTCATCCAGCGAGGAGGTGTCCGCCGCGGCGGAGGAGCAGAGCGCCTCCACTGAGGACATGGCGGCGTCGGCGTCCGCACTCCTGGACGCGAGCAACCGGCTCAACAAGTTGATGGAAGGATTTCAGACCTGACGAAGGCCCGCGAAAGCAGAAGGGGCACCGGTCGCGGCGCCCCTTATTTCTTTTTCCTGGTCGGCTTCTTGAGAAGGGCTTTCGGCTTGGGCTTCGGCTTTCCCTTACTCCTCGCAGCCTTGTCCTTCTCCGCCGCCTTTTCGGCTCTTCGCTGAGCTGCCTCTCGCACCTCGGCCAAGACCCGGTCACCTTCCTCGTTGCCGACCAGCCCACGGCGGGTTGCGTATCGGATCAGCTCCTCAGCGTCGGCCAGTTGGAATTCGCCCACTCGGGCGCCTGCTCGGATCACGTTCAGGAGCGCATCCGCGACGGGGCTCCGCAACACGTTCGCGATGCCCGGAAGCGCTTCCAGCAGCGTCGAAATCTGGGAGGCGCCGAGTTCCGAGGCCAACCTGTCCCTCCTGGTCCAATCCCGCGACCCGTCGGCTTTTTCCGGCCGGGTCAGTGGGCGGCAACGTACCACTGCCGAGGGGGCCCAGTCAAGAATTCCTCACGCAAAAACGGCCGAAACCTGTGTGGAATCGGCCATTTCGATAGTAGTAGCAGCTTGTACTACATCAGGAGCTCGGTGGCAGGCTCCTAGAAACCGTAGCGCAGGACGGCGCCGGCATCCCAGCCATTGATGGAGAGACTAGTCGCCGTGCCTGGGGAGCGAATCTTTCCGAGGTCCCCGCGGACACTGGGGAGGAAAGTCCATTGCTTCGCTATTCGGATCCGGAGGGCGGTGCCCAGTCCGAAGAGATTGCCGGTGCCGCCTGTCGGAGACCAGAGCCGCGCTTCCGCGACCGGCTCGAGAGACATGGTCGAGGAGATCGGCCAGCTGCCGCTCACCCCTGCGGTGAAGACATTCTCCCGGGGGCCGGCGGCACTGAGCGAATCGGCGCTGCCGGACGAGCTCCGGTAGTAGTTCCAGGCGTAGAGACCGAGCGTGCCGCCAGCGACTGGGGAGACCAGTCCAAGGTCGATCAGGAATCGGTTTCCAGGATCGTAGGCCCCGCTGCCGAAGCCCCCGCCCCGTAGCTCATCATTGCTGAACGTGCTGAAGGTCAGACCGGCGGTGAGCCGGCTGGAGCCGATAAGGTGATCGACCCCGCCCCGGATCCGGGTCTCGACGCCCGGCTTGTACGTCACGCCTTTCGCGCTGGGATCGCTGAACGGCGTGTAGCTGGAATTGATGCGGACGCTGCCCGCGATGCCGAGGTTCCAGTCGCCGACGCTCGTGGCGGCGGCCACGCCCGGCGTCACCGAAAAGCCCGAGCCGTATGTATTGACCGGGAAGAGCAGGAAGTTCGACGAGGCGCTCGCGGCCACGCCGAACTGGCTTAGCGTGGTCGTTTCCTTGCCGGTGGGGAGATTCATCATGACGCTCACGACCAGCGCGTCATTGCCGATCGTGTACGACCCCCGCAGCTGCGTATCCGTGAGACTGGAGAACGACTGGCTGTTGTGGGCGGATGTGGTGTCTACCACCGTGGTAGTCGCGTACGCGGCACCGATGTCGAAGGAGAAGCGCTTCCCCAGGGGGATCACCACTCCGAACGGCACCGCGATCTGGCGCAGCTTGTCCACGCCAAAGCCATCGCCGAAGGAGTACTGCCGCACCTCGACACCGGCAGCTGCGGTGCCCTCGGGAAACAGATTCTGTTGCGCGGCGGCGGCGGCCGGAAGGGCGGTCGCCAGCAGCGCGAGGATGAGAGTCGATGGGTTCCGCATCAGGGGCGCGTGATGATGATGAGGATCGTGCCCAGGAGCCCGCCCGGCTGGCCGGCGTTGTCGCTTCCGAGGGCCTCGGGCAGCTGGGGCCTGACCCCCGGCTCCCGCGTCACCGGTCCGCCGCCGCCTGCGGTGCGGCTGGTGAGGGTGGATCCGATGGTCGGAATGGTGAACAGCACGCCGGTCCGGAGAATGGAGCTGCGATCGGGCGGCGGCGGCGTGACGCTGGGCCCGCCAAGACCGAGATTACCGCCGGGTGTGATGCCCGCGAGCACCGAAGGTGCCAGGGCCGACGCCTGGGCCGCCCGCTGCGCCTGGTCCTTGCGATCCTTAGCCGCGCGGAAATTGGGGTCGCGGGCCACGGCGGCGGCGTAGTCGGCTTCAGCAGCGGCGTAGTCGCCACGGTCCTCGTCCACGAGCCCGCGGCTGTAAGCGAGGAACGCCTGCAGGTCCGCGGTCGGGCGTTCAGTAAGTGCCCGCCGCTCCGCCGGTGTCAGCGCGATGCCCATCTGGTCGATCAGCCGAAACAGGACCGTCTTTTCCAGATCGAAGAGCTGCTGGAGCGGGTCGCTCCCGGTCCCGGTTGCGACAATCGAGGAGTTGGTGGCATCGATCACCGACGCGTCCAGCCGAAGATCCGTCTTCCCGGGCACATCCTGCACCGAGCCCTGAACAACCCGGGCCGCGCGCAGCATCCGACCGGATCGGGCGCCAGTGCCTGGATCGACCCGGCCGCTCTCGTTGAGGGCCATCTCATCCACCAGGGCCTGCACCCGTTCGCGTTCGAGCAGGGTGAGCTTGGGCAGCTTGCCCAAGTCGGTGATGATCAGCTGAGTGAGGCCGCGCCCCAGTGGCTGTAGTTCCGGGTTGGCACCGAGGTAGGTAAAGGGAAAGACCGCGATAGCATTTGCCGTGGGCGGCGCTTGTGAAAGAGCTGCCTCCTGAGCGATCGCCTGGCGGGCGGCCTGGCGCAGCTCCTTGCGGGTCAGCAGGGTGAGCCGATCCTCGACCGCGCCGCGCTGAGCGGCGTCCTTGGCCTGTGAAGCCGCGGTGGTATAGGAGGCCCGCGCCGAATCGAGCTTGCCGAGCTCCTCATACGAGAGGCCCAGATAGATGTAGGCGGGATAGTTCTGCCGGTTGATCGTCAGGGCGCTGTTGAGCACGTCGCGCGCATGGTCGTACTGCTTGGCATCGTAGTACGCGATGCCCAGGCGCGTGAGCACGGCCGCGTCCTGAGGGTGCAGCTTCTGGGCAGCTTCGAGCGCCGGGAGGTCCGCTGGCGTTGGGCCTTGCGGCGCAGGGCCTCCGGCGCAGGCACCGAGCAGTACGCCGGTCACGGCGATTGCCGGGGCCCAGGATGTCATCCGCATAAACTCCCTGGGAAACGGGGGTCCAGCCCCAATGTACCGGCCGCCTCCGGATTGGGAAGAGGGGCCAGTGGCTGCTATTCCGTCGAAGGGCCGCCCCACGGTGGTGTCGCGGCGAGGCCACTCCGGGCTATTGAATCACCAGGACGCCACCCATGCGGTACGCGACGTGGGTGACGCACGTGAATCGATACTTGCCTCGAGGCAGCCCCGGGATGACGATCCGGAACCGACTCCCCGTCCCACCCAGCACCGGCCCTCGCAGCGGGCCGGACCGGTCGGGAATGGCCTGGTCGAGCAGCGCCTGATCGGCCTCGTGCAGATCGGCGGCCTCGAATCCCACCACATACGGCCCGCCGCTCTGTACCACGAACTCGAGCACATCCCCGGCGCGCGCGTTCACCCGGCCGGGATCGAAACGAAACTGGGCTGTGGCACCGTGGACGAGCCTGACCTGATGAACCCGTTGCGCCGCCAGAGGTGCAGACATCGTGCCAAGCAGCAGACCCAGTATGACCGCCGACCTCACAAGCATGTTTGCGGTCCCCCATGGCGAACGGTACATTGATGCGCTGGCAGGTTGTCGGCGTGCCCACGTCGATGCCACCCGCCGGAAGGACGTTCCGTGGGACGTCGCGGAATCAAGGAATATCGTGCTGCCGAGGCCCTCGTTCTGATCGCGGCCGACCGCGACCACAAACCGTTGGTTTGCCCGAGTTGCAGCACCGCCAGCATCGAACGCACCCCCAAACGTAACGAAGAGCCCGCCGGCCGAGTCACCCTCACCTGCAAGGGATGCGGGCGGGTGGCATCGTACCTGGTGCGCGCCTCAGTCAGCACACCGGAGGAACCGAGGCGGCAGTAGATTGGAGCATGGTTTCACCCAGCGCGCTCATCTTCCTCACCGCATTCCTCGATCTGATCGGTTTCGGGATCGTTCTCCCGCTCCTGCCCAGCTACGCTGCCTCGATGCACGCCAGTGACGCCGCGATCGGGGTGCTGGTTGCGAGCTTCTCACTGATGCAGTTCGTGGTGGCACCCCAGTGGGGCCGCTTGTCCGACCGGATCGGGCGGCGGCCAGTGCTGCTGGTGGGGCTGGCGGGAAGCGCCGTATCGTACCTGCTGTTCGCCCTCGCGCCCAACTTCTGGGTGCTCTTGCTTTCGCGGTTGGTGGCGGGCGCGATGGGTGCGACGGTCAACGTGGCTCAGGCCTACCTCGCCGACATCACTTCCCCAGACCGTCGGGCCCGCGCCATGGGGCTGATCGGGGCGGCGTTCGGCCTTGGATTCGTGGTCGGGCCGGCCATTGGCGGCATCGCCAGCCATTTTGGGGACGCGACCCCCGGCCTGGTCGCCTCCGCCCTCACCGCCTTCAACTTCCTGCTCGCCTGGCGCTGGCTCCCCGAGTCCCGAGGCGAGGGCCCCGTGTCACGGCCCGCGGTTCCGGTCCACTGGTCCCGCTTCACCATGGCCTTCGGCGCCGTCGCGTTCGCCACGGTGGCCTTCACCGTCCTCTATGTCGTCTTCCCGCTGCAGGTAGAGCGGGCGCTGGGACTGGACCGCCGGCATTCCGCCTATCTCTTCGTGCTGATCGGAATCGTGAGCGCGGTGATTCAGGGTGGTGTGGTGGGACGCCTCGTGGGAAGGCTCGGCGAGCGCACGCTTATCGTCTCGGGCGGGGTGCTGCTCGCGGCGGG
>DASPUE010000147.1:0-5026 GCA_035623055.1 Gemmatimonadales bacterium | reverse complement strand
TGAGTTCTCGCACATTGGGCGGCAGGTCGGCGGGCAGCGGCGGCGGGGGCTCCTTGATGTGCTTCATCGCCACTGTCAGGGCGCCGTCGCCGGTGAACGGTCGCTTACCCGAAACCACTTCGTACCCAACGACTCCGAGCGAGTAGACATCGCTGGCCGGAGTCGCGTCGTGACCCAATGCCTGTTCGGGTGCGATGTATTGGGCGGTGCCCATCACCATGCCGGTCTGGGTCACCGGCGCCGCGTCGACCGCCTTGGCGATACCGAAGTCGGTGACCACGGCCTCTCCCTCGTGCACCATCACGTTTTCGGGCTTGATGTCCCGGTGCACCACACCATGCCGGTGGGCGTAGTCCAGCGCCGCCGCCACGTCACGCCCGATCTTGACCGCCTCCTCCACGGGCAGCGCCCGGTCTCGATTGAGCCGGTCCCGCAGCGACTCCCCTTCCACGAACGGCATCACGTAGTAGAGCAGGGTATCGGCCTGCCCCGAGTCGTACAGCGGCAGGATATGGGGGTGCTGCAGCCGGGCGGCGATCTGGATCTCACGGAGGAACCGCTCCGAGCCGAGCGTCGCGGCGAGCTCGGGGTGGAGCACCTTGAGCGCTACCCGCCGGTCGTGCTTGAGATCCTGGGCCAGGAATACCGTGGCCATTCCCCCGCGGCCGACCTCCCGGTCGACCGCGTACCGGTCGCCCAAAGCCGACTGCAGTCGTTGAAGAAGCGGGGTCATCGAAGGGCGGTGCGGTCTCGGCGGGACAGAGTCGGGGTCTGGCGGCAGGGGACGGTCAAACCTACGGTTTGCCGAGGGGCGCGGCTAGGGCGCCGGTAGGGCGGGGGATGACACCAGCGGCCGCCGGCGAGGTGTCCCTCGCCGGCGGTCGGGTCGCGACTACACGGTGATCCGGAAGGGCAGGACTCTCGGCCGCACCAGCCGCTCGAAATCCCGGTAGGAGAGCCGGATCACTTCAGTCGTCGAGCCGGCGATGAAGGCGATTTCCTCATCGTCGGTCAGTTCTTCCGCAACGAAGGTCCGGAGACCGTACAGGTTGCCGAAGGGAGGCATGGTCCCCGGCTCGCAATCCGGGAACAGGCTCTTGAATTCGCGTTCATGCGCGAGCTCGACCTCCTGGGCTCCGGTGGCGTCCAGCAGCCGGCCGAAGTCCACCTTCATCGAGGCCGGCAGGACCAGCATGGCCATCTCACCGTCGATCTTCACCATGACGGTCTTCGCCATCTCCTTGCCAGGAATGTGCGCTGCCGCCGCGATCTCCTTCGCTCGGAAGGCGGGCGAGTGCGTAATAGTGACGTACCTGACGCCCTGGTCGTCGAGGAAGGTGCGTACCTTCTGGAGTGACATGGGAGCCCTCCGCGCTGGCGGTGACCGGTGGCCGGATGCACGAGTGGTTCGGCCAAGTCTGGTGCGGAGGGCTTGAAGGGAGACTGAAGTCGATCTGAGCCGGGCATCACCCGTGGCGGTGCGGCCGAGCGGTCATCCGCCCGACTTCTTCCAGAAGCGCCCGAGGAATCCCGTTCCGCCGCGGGGAGGCTCTGCCGGCGGAGGGCCCGGGGCGGGCCGAGGCGGCACCGTCTTGCCGGCGAGCGCATCGAGGAAATCCCCCACGCTGGCAAATCGCGCCGCGGGGTCCTTCTCCAACGCACGGAGGACGGCCCGCTCAACCGCCTCCGGAACGTCGATCACCGGGCGGAGCGGACGCGGAGGGCCGGCGAGGCGCCGCATCAGGGTCGCAGTCGGCGTCGGTCCCTTGAAGGGAGCCTCCCCGGAGAGCATCTCGTAGAGCACCGTCGCGAGGGCATACTGGTCGGTTCGTGCGTCGAGCTCCTCCCCTGAGGCCTGCTCGGGGCTCATGTACACCGGTGTGCCCACGATCATCCCGGTGGCGGTGAGCCGCTCATGGACTTCGCTGACCGCCCGGGCCACCCCGAAGTCGGCGACCATGACCTGGTCGTCCTCGAGCAGGATGTTCTCCGGCTTGATGTCGCGGTGCAGGATCCCCTGCTGGTGGGCGTACTCCAGGGCCGAGCCGACAGCCTGCGTGATGGCCAGGGAACGGGCAAGCGGGATTGGCTCTCTCCGCTCGACCAGCTCCCACAGACTTGCGCCCCGCACGTACGGCATGGTGAACCAGAGAAAATCCCCGGTCTCCCCCGTGTCGAACACCGGCAGGATATTCGGGTGCTTCAGCCGGCTGGCTACCCGGATCTCCCGCTTGAAGCGGTCCGCGCCAACCGTCTCCGCCAGGGCAGGATGCAGCACCTTGAGCGCGACCTCGCGCGAGTGCGCGAGGTCCCGGGCGAGGAAGACCACCGCCGTGCCGCCCTTCCCGAGTTCCTTCTCGAGTTGATAGCGGTCGGCGAGTGCGGCCTGGAGCGGGGTGCGAAGGTCGGCCATCCGAGGTGTGGGCTCTGGTATACGGGAACATGTGGCGACACGGACCGGTTGGCCAGCCGCCCCCGCGGATTCTACGGCAACGGACTCCCGTTTGCCCTGCGCCTGGCGCGCGCGGTCTTGATGCTTGCCGGCGACAGGGTTGAGGAGTACACTCGCCGCTCCTTGTCTCAGGAGATCCGGGTGCACCGTAGCGTCACGCTGGTCGGCATCGCCTGTCTGTTGGCGGCCTCACTCGTCGCGCAAGCGCCCTGCGCTCCCCGACGGGCGGGTTCGGGCTACCTAGCGCTCACCGGCGTCACCCTGTGGAGCGGGACGGGCGCGCCGGCCCGGACCGGCATGACGGTCCTTATCCGGGGCGAGCGGATCGCCGCGGTCTTCGCCGACGGCGCCGAGCCTCTCCCCGATTCTACGGAGGTCCACAGCTGGCGCGGCAAATACGTCATCCCCGGTCTCATCGACACTCACGTGCACCTCGCGACCGACCCCTCGGGCGAGGACGTGCGAGCCCGCGCCGAGCGGCGACTCTGCCGTGCGCTCCTGGGTGGTGTGACCACTGTTCGGGATATGGCGGGGGACGTACGGGCGTTGGCGTCGCTGGAGCGGGACGCCCTGGTCGGCGACATCGCCGCGCCTGACATCTATTACGCCGCGCTCTGGGCCGGACCGAGCTTCTTCAGCGACCCACGCACCGCATTGGCGAGCCGCGGGATCCCTTCGGGGTCGGCGCCGTGGATGCTGAGCGTTGACTCGACCACCGATCTACGGCAGGCAGTCCTCGAGGCGCGAGGCACTGGGGCCACGGCCCTCAAGCTGTACTGGGCGCTCACGCCCGATCAGGTCGCGGCCATCACCGCCGAGGCGCACCGCCAGCACGTTCCGGTATGGGCCCATGCGGCGATGGAAGACGTCTTGCCCCTTCAGACGGTCAACGCCGGCGTCGACGTGGTCTCTCATGCCGGCCTGTTGCTCCGCCAGCTCGGCGCCCCAGGCTACGCTGCATTGGCCAAGGACTCCACCGGGCCGGCGCGCGGGCGGTTCAACACCCCCCAGTTCGATTCCCTGATGGCGGCGATGCGGCTCCACGGCACAATCTACGAGCCGACGCTCTTCGTGTACCATGCCGAAACCCCCAAGCTGTACCGGTTCACGGCCGAGATCACTCGGCGCGCGCACCAACTCGGGGTCCCGATCGTGGCGGGGACCGATTCGATCGGAAGCGGTGATGAAGGACCCTGGCAACTACCCGATCTGCAGGAGGAACTCGAGCTGCTGGTGCGCGATGCCGGCCTCTCGCCGGCCGACGCACTGGTCGCCGCGACCCGTACCGCCGCCCAGGCGGTGAGTGCGAGCGACCAGTTGGGCACGATCGAAGCCGGCAAGCTGGCCAACCTGGTCGTGCTCGACCGCGACCCGCTCAAGGATATCGCTAATACTGCGGCCGTCCGCGAAGTGATCAAGCGCGGCGCGGTCTACCCCGGCGGTCCGGTGACGCTGTCGCCTCCCTGAGCCGACGCGCCTCGCCTAGAAGCGATACCCCAGGCCGAACGAGAGCACCGGGTAGACCTTCGCATACTTCTGGACGTCGTTCTGCGTCTTGGTCTGCTGGGCCTGGAGGTCGGCGGCGAGCGCCGGGCTAGCTGCGGCGCCGGTCGCGCCGAGGGCGACCGTGGCCTTGCCGATCGCGGCTCCCAGATCGAAGAGGAAGACAAAGGCGCTGCCGTCCTTCGCGGGGGTCCCGAACCCGATCCCGGCGTAGGGCATCACGCTCGGGAATTTCACCTCGCCGGTGAGGGTACCCACCTGGGCGCTAGTGTAGGTCGTGCCGTTCAGGTCGAACGTGCCACCGCCCGAGGGCTTACCCGTCGCGGTCACCTTGGCGGGGTTGGTCATGATGCCGCCGGTGAAATGGAAGCTGCCCCGGTTCCCGGGATAGAGATCGAGAAGCGCCGTAAAGGCCTGGAGCTTGAGGGTGGCGTCATAAGTGACGTTGGACTGGTCCTTGGTGGCGCTGGCCTTGAGGTAATTGCCGCCGACGCGGACCCCGAGATGCCCCATCAAGAGCTTGCTGACCTCGAGACCGAAGCCCAGCGTCCCGATCCGGAGCGCGATGCTGGCATCGACGTGGCCTCCGCCGGAGGACTGGTTCCCCGCCTGTGCCGCGAGCCGGGCTGGAGCGAGCGGGCCGAGCAGGACTGTTGCGCCAAGCAGGACGAGCCTCAGGGTTCGCATGGTACCCTCATGGGTGGAGAGGTGTTCGACAGACCAGAGCAGCTACGGTGATACGCTGCTCGATGATTGCCAGGTGATCGCCGCGCCGATCGTGAGCCAGTTGATGGTGACGCCGCGGGACCCCGCCTTGTGTCCCATGCTCCCGAAATCGAAGCTGACGGACGGGGTGATGAACGTCTCGCCTCGGAGCGGAATGTCGTATCCGGCTCCGGCCATCAGTCCCACGCCCACGTCATCCAGCGAGCTGGCGTTGGAAAACAGGTAGTACGCGACGCCAACGCCCGCCTTGACGAAGAAATTTCCATTCGCGCGCGGATAGAAATAGCCCGCGGCCGCTACGTTGGCGAATTCGCTGTGGACGTCATTCTGGTTCCGGAACCAGTC
>DASPUE010000146.1:0-6525 GCA_035623055.1 Gemmatimonadales bacterium | reverse complement strand
GTGCGGAACCGCTCCAGCGCTTCCCCATGGAGCCCGCGCCGCGCGAAGATCTCGCCGAGCAGCGTGGTCGCCCGCGCTGGCTCGATGCCGCGCGCCAGAGCCCGCTCCACCTGTGCGGTGGCGTGCTCCAGAAATCCCTTCTGGATGTAGTCCGCTGCGAGCCCCAGAGCATCCTCAGCCGGCACCGGGGCGGAGCGCTCCGAAGGCTGCAGCTCATCGAAGATCCGGTCCAGCAAACGCTCGTCGAAGTTGAACTCGTCCCCCACCGCCTGGGCCGTCACATCGGCGGAGATTTCCGGGGCAACGGTGATCTCCGGATGTTCGTATTGCAGGTCGATGGTGAGCGAGTACTTCTGGGCGACGTAGAACGGCTCCAGCTCCAGCGCCCGCTTGGTGGCCCGGAGCGCACCATCAAAATCGCCGAGGTGGCTGAGGGTGAAGCTCAGGTTGTAGTGCGCCGAGGCCTGGGCGGGGTCCGCCTCGACCGCGCGGGAGAAGGCGTGTTTCGCATCTTCGAAGCGTCGCAGTTCGACCAGCACCAGCCCCACCCCGTTCCAGGCAATGGCGTTCTGGGGGTGATCGGCCAGCACCTGCCGGTAGGCTTCGATGGCGAGCTGCAAGCGACGCCGGTGGAAGAGCGACAAGGCGAGGTTGAGGCGCGCCGCCACCAGCCCGGGGTTGATGCGCAGCGCGCGCTGGAAGGCTTCCGGCGCGTCATCGGCGTCCAGCACCTGCGAACGCAGAACGCCGTAGTTGTTCCAGGCCAGCGCGTATTCGGCGTCGGCCGCGATGGCCTGCTGATAGGCGGCTCCCGCTTCCTCCCTGCGGCCGGATTGCTGCAGGCACACGCCCCGCTCGTTCCACAGCTTGGGAGAGGCGGGGTCTTCGGCGAGGAGCGCGTCGTACAATTCCAGCGCCGCGGCCAGGTCTCGGCGCAACAGATGCACCTCGGCCATGGCTTGGCGCACCAACCGGGCGTCCTCTCCGGCTTCGAGAGCGAGCCGGTACTCCCGCAGGGCCTCGACGTAGTAGCCCTTTTGCCGGAAGGCGAGGCCCAGGTTGTAGTGGGCCAGTGCCGCCCCTTCGGAGACGGTGGGCCGTGGAGCGGCGGCCCGCGCCGCCGGGAGCCCGCCGTTGTCCCCCAGCCCGTCGTAGCGGCTCAGGCTGAGATTGCTCTGGGCCCGCGCGAGAGTGGGATTGAGCTCGGTCGCCCGGGAGGTGGCGGCGCGGGCCTTCTCATGGTCACCGAGATCCCCGTAGACAAACGCCAGCAGATAGTAGGCATCGGCGTTGTCGGGATTGCGCTGGACGGCGGCCTCGAGGGCCTGCCGGGCCTGCTCGGAGAGGCCGCGGTTGTAGAGCGCCTCACCGTAGTAGAAGAGGGTGATCGAGCTCTGCGGGTCGAGCAGCCGCGCCCGCTCGAAGGCCACCGTCGCCGACTCCAGGTTCCCTCGGCCCCGCTCGGCGAGCCCCAGCTGGAGCAACGTCGCGACGTCGTCGGGCTTGCGGGAGAGCAGGTGCTGGAACTCGGCCACCGCCTCCTCCCAGTGACCCAGAGCGGCGCAGGTCCGGCCCAGCTCCCAACGGGCGGCGGTATCGTACGGCTCGCGGCGCACGCGCTCCCGCAGCTCTGCCACGCGGCGATCGTAGTAGCCGGTCGCGTGATAGGCGATCTCCAGGTTCTCCTTGGCGACCTGCATCCGCGGGTCCAGCTCCAGCGCGCGGAGAAACTCCTCGATCGCCTCGGGGACCAGTCCCTTCTGGTAGTAGAGGACGCCGAGGTTGTTGTGGGCGCCGGCATCGCCCGGATCGATCCGGCGGGCGAAGGACCGCAGGACCGTGAGATCGCGATCGGACAGGGCGGACCCGGTCACCACAGCCTCACGGGAGCCGGATGGCGTCGAAGATGGCCCGGAGGCTCGCGAGATCGGGAAGCAGCAGGAAGTGCCCTTGGAGGCTCAGCCCGGGATCCTCGAACAAAAACTGGGTTTCGACGCAGAAGACGTAGTCGCGATCGTACCCGAAGTTCATGTAGATGGAGGTGAGCACCGCCCCGCAGAGGTCGATGGCAAGGCTGGGCACCGAAGGGACCAGCATCATCCCCATGAAGTCCGAGAGCGCGTTCATGTACGCGCTGGAGAGAATGTTGCCGACCTCCTTGAGACCGGACTGTTCCATGTCGCCAAACCCGGTCGTGGTACCGAGGGGCCGGCGCAGCAGGATATCGCACAGGGTGCGGGCGCAGCTCTCGGGGAACAGCACCAGTGTTCGCCCGGTCAGGTCTCCCATCATGTGCATCAGCACCGCCGCGACCACATCATCCGGCCTGCCGAGGATCTCTGGGACCTCCTCGAGCCGGGTGATGTTCACCTCGGGCACGGAGATCATGATCCGGCGATTGGTGAGCTGCGAGAGCGCGGTGGCGGCATGACCGGCCCCGATGTTCGCCACCTCCCGGAGCGCGTCGCGCTGCAGTGCGTGCAGTTCCCTCACGTCGTCCATGCAGGCCTCCTCAGACCAGCGCCGCTGGATCCACGATCAGGGCCGGTGCCCCGTCCCCGAGGATCGTCGCCCCACTGAACACTGGCAGGGTGCCCTTCGGGGCGTCGAAGGGCTCCACCACGATCTCCTGCTGTCCCACCAGCGCGTCTACCACCACCGCGGCGCGTCGGTCCCCGACCTCGAGAATGAGCGCCGGCTGCCGCCCCGGAGGGCGCGGCCCCGCGACACCCAGACGATCCCGCAGCCGCACGGTCGGGACCAGTTCGTCGCGCAGCAGCAGTGCTTCGCGGCCATCGAGCTGGCTCAGTCGATCGGTGCGGAACTCCACCGTTTCGGCGATCCCGGCGAGGGGTATCGCGTACTGTTCCCCTCCGACCTGCGCCAGCAGCGCCTTGACCACGGCGAGCGTCATCGGGAGCCGCAGGGTGAAGAGCGTTCCCTCCCCCAGGGTCGAGCTGACCTCCACGGAGCCGCCGAGCGAGCGGAGCCGGGACGCCACGACATCCATCCCCATCCCGCGCCCCGATACGTCCGTCACCTTCCGTGCTGTCGAGAACCCCGGTCGGCTCAGCACTTTGAGCAGCAGGTCGTCTCCCAGCTCGGTGGTGGACTCCGGAACCAGCCCGGTTCGGACCGCCGAGGCGAGGACCTTCTGGCGATCGATCCCGGCGCCGTCGTCCCGGACCCGGATGACCACGGTGTTCCGATCGCCAGTGGCGCTTACCCGGATCAGACCCTCCTCCGGCTTCCCCTTGCGCGCCCGCTCCGCGGGTGTCTCGATGCCGTGATCCACCGCGTTCCGGAGCAGATGGATCAGCGGCTCGCCGATCTCGTCGAGCACCGCCCGGTCGAGCTGCGTGTCCTCGCCGTCGATCTCGAAGCGAACCCGGCGGCCCAGTTGCCGCGCGAGGTCCCGCACGACCCGCGGGAAGCGATCGAACACCTGCCACACCGGCGTGAGCCGCGCCTGCATCACCTCGCCGTACAGTTCGGCGCTGATGCCCCCGATCCGTGCGCTCACGGCCTTGAGCTCGGGCGAAGCGTCCTGGTCGGCGAGATCCCCCAGCCGGCCCCGCGCCACCACCAACTCACTCACCAGATTCATGATTGCATCGAGGCGCCTGACGTCGATGCGGATCTGGCGGCTACGGACCCCCGACTCGGTCCCGGTCTCGAGCGGCAGCGCTCCGAGCTCCACCGATTCGATGTCGCCCACCGACTGAAGCGCGGCCGTGATATCGGCTGCATCCTTCGACGAGGCCAGCTGAAAGCTGAACCGGCCATCAAAGCCGTCGACCTCGATCTCCGCGAGCGGGGGCCGGATCGCGCTGACTCGCCCCAGGGTCTCTGCCTTCCGCAGCGCCAGCGTTGCCCGAGCCCCGCGCATCGCTGCGCCCGGACGGACCACCACCCGCACCTGGCGCCCTTCCGCGGGCTCGGCCGGCGCCGGTGCCTCCGATGGAACGGCCCAGCTACCCGTCGGCGCCGCGGCCGCCGAGGCCTCGGTCAGTTCGGCCAGCAGCGCCGAGAAGTCGAGGCGGGCATCGTTCCCGTCGATCGCCTGGCCGGTACCCTGTTCCAGGGCGTCCACGATTCGGAAGAACAGGTCCAACTGCTCAGCACCCGCCGCGGGATCGCTCCGCAGGAGATCGAGCACTGACTCGGTCTGGTGCGCCAACTCCGTGAGGTTGGAGTAGCCCATCGCCGCGGCCATGCCCTTGAACGTGTGCATGGCACGGAACAGTGCCACGACCGGCTCAGGGGCGCCGGGACGCCGCTCCCAGTCCAAGAGTGCCTGACTGGCGGCCGCGAGTTGCTCGCGGCTTTCGGTGAGGAAGAGGGTGGCGTAGCGCGATAGGTCCATGCCGGCCTCAGCCGAGGACGCGCTGCACCGCTTCGAGGACTCGGGAAGGCTGGAACGGTTTGACGACGAAGTCCTTGGCGCCGGCCTGAATCGCCTCGACGACCAGCGCCTGCTGGCCCATGGCGCTGCACATCAGGATCCGGGCGTCGGGATCGTCCTTGCAGATCTCGCGCACCGCCTCGATGCCGCCCATGTCCGGCATGACGATGTCCATCGTGACCAGGTCGGGCTTGAGGTGCCGGTACTTTTCCACCGCTTCGCGTCCCGTCTCGGCTTCCCCGACCACGTCGAAACCAGCCTGTGCGAGAATGTCTGAGATCATGGTGCGCATGAAGATGGCATCGTCGCAGACCAGTACCGTGTGGCTCACGCATTCCTCCGTCGTGCTGTTGCGGTTCTGCGCGGTTACCTACGGCACGCCGCCTCGGAAGCAGCTTACCCGAGCACCGGCGCGAGCAGGGCCTCCGTATCCATGACCGCAAAGGCCCGCCCCGCGTGGCGCCCATGCGCCCGGATCAGGCGAGGATCGATCCCGGCAGGCGGCGGCCCCGGCTTGAGCTCCGCGGGCCTCACCTCGACCAGGTCCAGCACTTCGTCGATCGAGACTCCGTACGGCCGTCCACCCCGCTCCAGGACCAGGATCGACTCGGCCGCCCCTTCGCGCTCGGCCACCCCAAGGGCCCGCCGACCGTCCACGACAGTCAGCAGGGTACCCCGAAGGTTCACCAGCCCCGCCACCGCTTGAGCGGTGCCCGGAATGCGGGTGACGGGCACGGACGCGATCACTTCTCGGACAACACTGGCGGGCGCGGCCCACAGCTGGGAACCGAGCCGAAACAACACCAGTCGAGACGCTCCGGAGTCAGCCATGTGCTTCAAAGAAACGAAGATACCGAAGGGCCTGAGTGGGAGCAACGGCACTCTCCGGCCCCAACGCACGCTCCAGGAGCACTGCCAGATCGGCCGGCCATTCCGCCCGGAAATCCAGCGGTTCACACGTCACGGGGTGCTTGAACTGGAGCCAAGCGGCGTGCAGCGCCTGCCTCGGGGCCAGGCGTTCCAGAGCCTCGGCGGGAACCCGTTGGGCGCCGGTCATCCGCCGGCTGCCACCCGCCCCGTAAACCGGGTCTCCGACGACCGGGTGACCGATATGGGCCAGGTGCACCCGGATCTGGTGGGTGCGCCCGGTGTGCAGTTCGAGGCGAAGCAGGTCGACCAGCGCGAGCCGAGCCACCACGAAAGCGTCGGTGCGTGAAGCCCGGCCTTCCGCGGCAACGGTGACCCGTTTGCGATCGCGCGGATGCCGAGCGAGCGGCGCTTCGATCACGGTGGGGCTCTGGTCGAGATGGCCCCAGCACAGCGCGGCGTACCGCCGGATGACCCGTCGTGCAGCGAGCAGGGCGCCGAGCCGCCGATGGGCGATGTCGGTCTTGGCGATCACCATCAGTCCGGAGGTATCGCGATCGAGACGATGCACGATGCCCGGGCGGCCCTCCGCTCCACCGGAGAGCGTCGTTCCCCGGGCCACCAGGGCGTTGACGAGCGTGTCGTCCCAGTGCCCCGGAGCTGGGTGAACCACGAGTCCGGCCGGCTTGTTGATGACGGCGAGATGCTCGTCTTCGAAGACGACTTCCAGTGGGATCGGTGTCGGGGTGAGCTGGCGAGGCGGCTCCACCTCGGGGAAGCGGACCGTGACCTCGTCTCCGCGCTCCAGGGTGCGCGACGCGCGCGCTGTCACGGCGTTGACCGACACGCCCCCGTCCGCGACCAGCCGCGCGGCCTGGGTCCTGGAAAGCTGCAACTGGTCGGCGAGGAAGCGGTCGAGGCGCTCGGTCGAAGGCGGAAGAACTGTGAACGTCAGCGTGGAGGGAGAGGCGATCGGTGCTGTGGGGTGAATTGCGGCGGGAGAGCGACTCACCCCTTACTCCTTACTCCTCACGACTGGGACCGGCTCCGGAGGAGTCTCTTCCGGCGGCAGCGGGCGTCCGGCGGCGGCTTCCCGCTCCCGGCGCGCATCCTCCTGCCACAGCGAGAGGGCCAGCGCGATGGCGCCGCAACTCACCGCCATGTCGGCGACGTTGAAGGTCGGCCAGCGCCACGCCCCGACCCCGAGGTCGAGGAAGTCTACGACGCCCTGACCGGACCGGACCCGGTCCACG
>DASPUE010000145.1:0-9833 GCA_035623055.1 Gemmatimonadales bacterium | reverse complement strand
ACCACGTTGTTTGCCCTGACGCTGTTCGCGGGGCGCGCCACCGCGCAGGCGAAGCACAGCGCGAAAGAGCCGGAATTCGATGGCCGCCCGCTGTCCGCCTGGATCAGCGACCTCAAGGCCATGGCTCCGTATAGCCGCAATGCAGCGGCGTACGCGATTGGCGGTATGGGCCCGGCGGCCAAGGCCGCGGTGCCGGCCCTGATCGACGCCCTCAACGACCCGGAGGCCAGCGTTCGCTACCCGGTGTGCGTCGCCCTGCGGGAAATCGGACCCGTTGCCAAGGATGCGGTCCCCGCCCTTACCAAGGCACTGGACGACCGCAACGACGACGTTGCGTCCATGGCGCGGAAGGCAATCATCAAGATCACCGGCGAGGACCCGCGACCCCTCGAGTGAGCCTCCGGAAAAGAGCTGACGGCCGGCAGTCCGTGGGCCGTCAGCCCCCCACCCTGAAGAGGTAGCTCGCTTTCAGAAAGAATCCGTCCGTCTCGCGCCTGAGATGCGAGATGGCGAATGGCCGTTCGTCCGTCAGCGTGCTGCCATACCCGGTAAAGAACACCGTGCCCGGGACCGGGGTAAACGACACCAGCACGTCGCAACGGAAGCGGTTGTCAGTGAAGGGAACCGTGCGCTCGTACTGTCCGCTCGTGGGATTCAGGATCAGAATCGGCAGGTTGGTGCGGCTGTCGTCGCGCAGGGCGTCCTGCTCGTAGGAGTTGTACTCCCCCACCACCCGGACGAATAGCGGCCGCGCGAGCTGATACTCCAGCTTGAGTCGCGGAATCCGCTGACGGCCCACCAGCGTGCCATCGCTCCGCCGCTTGTACTGGTTCTGCTGGTAACGGGCCTCCACCCGCAGGTGGTTGGTCGGGCGCCAGAGCAGACTGCCGTCGAAGAAGCCGAGTTCCGCCGAGGCCCATTCGAGGAAGTTCTCGTCCTGGCCGTACAGGAAGAGCACGCTCGCGGAGAAGTTCTGCCACTCCGGCGTCGCCACGCTCAGCACATAGTCGCGGTTGGGAATCTTCGGCACCCCGGTGAAGGCGACCGTGTCCAGTCCACCGCCTGGGCCGGGGAGCGGCATCTCCAGCGCGTAGCCCCCGTAGATCCGCGGGTCGTAACCGAACTTCTCGAGCAGGAGCGACGCCCCCACCTGCCACCCACCCCGGAGAGCCGCGTTGAGATTGAAGTGGAGCTTCTGATCCCGCACCCCCTCCCCAGCCATGAGCCGGTCGTAGGTCCACACACCGTTGAGGGTGATATCCGGGGTGAAGCTCTCGACAAACGACCCCGGTTTACCGTTGAGGGTGAGCACATTGACGAACGTCAGGTTTGCGTCGCCGGTGACGCCGATGAATCCGCTGCGGGTCTTGAAATCCGGGTCCACTCCCGTGAAGGAATAGCGCACCCCGAAGCGGCGACCGTTGGAGGTGAAGGCCGCGCTCCAGATCGGCCCGGAGAATGTCTGGCCAAATTCGTGGGTGGCGGACTCGCCCAGCTGGAAGCGGAAGTTGCTCGGCCCGGACGCCAGACGACCGTCCATTGCCGCTACCCGGTTCCAGTTGCCGCCATCCTCCCGGTCGGTCAGCACCATGCCGAGCCGTGACTGTTCTCCCACATCCCGCTGAATGCGCAGCATGTTCACCACGGGGTGCTCATCGCCGGTGAGTGACCCCACCCGGCCGTCAACCGCACTGATGAATCCCAAATTGGTGCCGAACGCCTTGCCGGTGAGCTTCACGGCGGCCACCGGCTGCACCAGCCGGCGGGTGTAGACCAGGTTGTTGGGCGCCGTGAAGAGCTCAAGGCCATCGAGGAAGAACGGCCGTTTCTCCGGGTAGTAGATCGAGGCGCGCGGATCGAACTGGATCTGGGAGACGTCCGACTCGACCTGGGAGAAGTCCGGCTTCGCGGTACCGTTGAGCGTCAGGTTGTTGGTGATGCCCCAGCGTACCGTGCCGCCGATCTCCGGACCGGCCCCGGTGTAGTCCCAGCCCCCGCTCGGCGTGGGGCTCCCGTCCAGATGGCCGGTCACTTCGGGCGTGAAGTCCAGCGTCAGCCCCCGGTCGAGACCGGTGAGTCCGGTCAGCGTGCCCGCCTGAGCAAGGAACGACGAGCTCACCCGCTCGGCCGGGACCCAGGAGTCCTCGAACCCGGAGTGTTGCACCTGCCGGAGCACATGAAGCTGCCAGGTCTGCGGGTCCTGGGCCTGAAAGCGCAGGCTCTTGAAGGGAATCCTGATCTCCACCTCGTACCCGCCCTCCACCAGGCGGCCCTTCGATTCGAAGACATAGTCAGGTGAAAGATCGGCCTGCTCGCGCGCCTGAACCGTGCCGTTCCCGAAGCCGCCGCCGGTGGTCTGGCCCCGCTCCACCAGCGCGCCGTCACCCTGGATCCCGAAGGGATTCACCGCGAACATGAACGCCTGCCGGCTGTCCGCGAATGTCCCGAGGAAGATCTGCACGACATCATCGGAAAAGACATGATCCCGATCGGCGAGGGTGGCGTGTACCTCCCCATGTGGTTCCCGCGCCCGGATGCCGAAGTAGATCGCGGAGGCCGAGTACCATACCAGCACCTCGGTGGAATCCTCCGCGGGCTCCCCTTCGATTGGCTGGAAGTGGGAGAATCCGGTCAGGATTGCTGCTTCCCGCCATACCGGCTCGTCCAGCACGCCATCAACCACCACGGAATCGGTGTGCCGGGGAATGGCGACGGCGAGCTGGCGGGCCCGTCCGTCGTGGACGGCGCCCGCATCCGGACTCGGAACGGTTGTCGTGGGCGAGGCGGGCGACGGTGCCTCAGCCATGGGCCCGGCGGTCGCCTGCACGAGCAGGAGAAAGGGAAGGAAGGTCACGATGATTTTGGTGAGTCGGCAGTGTGGAGGCGTACGCGCCGGAAGGCCCCAGTGTTTCGAATCCGCGCAAGAAATTCTGTCGGTCAGGCGCCGGCTAGTGTACCTTGCTGTCCACCAACGTGCGCTTGTCGCAGAGAGAAACAACCGTGCGCTCGCCGGCGGCCGTACATCAAAGCGCTGGCCAGCCACTGGAAGCCCGCGAAGGATGACCTAGTGGCCGAACCGGCACGCGAGCTGGAGCGGTTCCGTGTCGTGGCGACCGCGCTCGACGCGCGCTGGCGGCTGCCAGGCACTCCCATCCGGTTCGGTTGGGACGCGGTCGTCGGCCTCGTGCCCGGGCTGGGCGATGCCCTTGCTGGCCTGGTTGGCAGTTATGGGCTGTATGTGGGATGGCGCCTCGGCGCCCCGACCGTGGTGCTCGCGCGGGTCCTGCTCAACCTCGGGGTGGAGACTCTGGTCGGCTCGGTGCCGATTGCCGGCGATCTGTTCGACATCGCCTTTCGGGGAAACCTCCGCAACCTCGCCCTGCTCGACCGTTGGGTGGCCCGGCCACACGAAACCGCCCGACGGAGCCGGTGGCTCTTCATAGGCTTGTTCGCGGGGATGCTCGGCATTCTTCTGGCTGCGCTCTCATTCGCCATCTGGCTGCTCAAGCTCCTGCTGTTCAGCGGGCGATGACAGAGATCCCCGGCTACTTTCGCTCGGGTTTGCATGGCTAGCACTGACGCTTCCCAATGGCGGATCTTCAACGTCCTGCGCCGATTGCTCGGGATCGGGGCGACCTTTGCCGGGACCGTGGCGGCGATCAGCTTCGGACTCGGGCTTCCTTCCACCGATGGAGAGCTCCCCGCGCGAAACTGGCCTTCACTCCTCACGGGAACCCTGGTCGCCCTGATCGGGCTCAGCTTCCTGCTCATGCCGCCGTTCCGGCCGGACCTAGGAGATACCCGAGTCTTCGCCAATCCGCTGCGGGACTGGGCCAAGCCCAGGGTGCGTCGTTGGTGGACCGGGGATCTGCTGCCGTAATTCCGCGCCACCGAGGCATCTCCTTGCGCCACTGTCGGTTCCGCTCAGGAGACCGAAAATCATCCGCTGCCGGCGTTCTTACGCCCTTGCGTCGGGGGCCGGGTCGCCCCTAACGTCGCCCGCCTGTCACGCGACCCCTCCCGGGGGTAATCGATGACCTTCGTCCGGACCGTGGTGATGGCCACTGCTGTTTCGCTGCTTCCCGCATTCGCCGTCGCACAGGACTCCCCTCCTGTCGCGCCGATTATTCCGCGGACCGATACCCTGCATGGCGACGTGCGGGTCGACAACTACTTCTGGCTGCGGGAGAAGACCAATCCCGAAGTCGTGGCCTATCTCGAGGCGGAGAACGCGTACGCCGCAGCCCAGACCGAGCATACCGGGGCCCTGCGGGAGCGGCTCTACCAGGAGATGCTGGGCCGGATCAAGGAATCGGATTTTTCGGTGCCGTATCTGCAGCACGGCTGGTGGTACTACACCCGTACCGAGCAGGGACAGGCGTATCCCATCTACTGCCGGAAGCGCGGCAGCACAGACGCCGCGGAGCAGATCTACTTCGACCAGAACGCGCGGGCCTCGGGGAAGAAGTTCCACGCGCTCGGCGGGATGGACGTGAGCCCGAATGGCAAGCTGCTCATCTTCCTCGAGGACACGACTGCCTTCCGGGAATACACGCTGTATATCAAGGATCTCGAAACGGGCGAGATCGTCGACCAGATCCCCAACGTGTGGAATGGCACCGCCTGGGCCGACGACAATCGCACCTTCTTCTACATGACCGCGGATTCCGCGAAGCGTGGCAATGCTGTCTGGCGGCACGTGGTCGGCGCGCCGCACGAGCAGGACCAGAAGGTGTTCCAGGAGGACAACGTCCTCTACAACGTCGGAGTGACCCGGTCGAAGAGCGGGAAATACATTTTCATCTCTTCCGAGGGCTTCACCTCGTCGGAGTGGCGCGACATTCCCTCCACGGCCCCTACCCAGGCGCCTCGGGTGGTGGCCGCGCGGCGCGAGGGAGTGGAGTACGCGGTGGACCACGTGCTGGGCATGTTCCTGATCTACACCAACGACGGCGCCACGAACTTTCGCATCGTCCACGCGCCGGAGCGGGATCCCTCCCGGGAAAACTGGGTCGACTGGCTGCCTGCCCGGGATCAGGTGTTCGTCGAGGGTCTCGAGGTGTTCCGGAACTACGTCGTGGTGCAGGAGCGGGAAGCGGGGCTCAGGCGCTTTCGGGTGAGCGACCCGTCCGGCGGGAACGCCCACTACGTGACCTTTCCCGAGGAGGCGTACGGTGTATTCCCCTCGGCGAACCCCGAGTTCGACAGCGAGCTGTTCCGGTTCACCTATTCCAGCCTGGTGACGCCGAGCTCGGTCTACGATTACAACCTGCGCACTGGCGAGCGTGAGCTGCGGAAGCGGCAGGAGATCCCCAGCGGGTTCGATGCCACGAAGTACGAGGTGCGCCGCGTATTGGCCCCTGCCCGGGACGGAGCCCGAGTCCCGGTTTCCATCCTGGCGAGCCGCGGACTCACCCTCGACGGGAGCCACCCGCTTCTGCTCTACGCCTACGGCTCCTACGGCTCCACGACGGAGCCCACGTTCAACAGCGCGGTGCTGAGCCTGGTGGACCGGGGATTCGTCTATGCCATCGCCCATGTCCGCGGCGGCCAGGAGATGGGCCGGAAGTGGTACGACGACGGCAAGATGATGAACAAGCTCAACACCTTCCACGACTTCATCGATGTCGCGGAAGAGTTGGTGCGCCAGCGGTACACCGCCCCAGACCGGCTGGTGGCCACCGGGGGGAGCGCCGGGGGCCTGCTCATGGGCGCGGTCGCGAACATGCGTCCCGATCTCTTCCGGGCCATCGTCGCGGATGTGCCGTTCGTCGACGTCATCAACACGATGCGCGACGCCTCGCTCCCGCTTACCGCCCAGGAGTGGGATCAGTGGGGCAACCCGGCGATAGAAGCCGAGTATCGCTACATGCTGTCGTACTCCCCGTACGACAACGTCGCCGCCAGGGAGTATCCCTGGATGCTGGTAACGACCTCCTTCAACGATTCCCAGGTGATGTACTGGGAGCCGGCGAAGTGGGTCGCTCGGCTCCGCGCCACCAAGACCGACCACGAGCCGCTGATCTTCAAGATCAACATGGCGGGCGGCCACGGCGGGTCTTCCGGCCGCTACGACCGGCTGCGGGAAACCGCCTACCGGTACGCGTTCATGCTGGACGCGGTGGGGCTGGCGGGCGCCACCGTGGAGTAGGCTGCATCCTCACAAGAGATTTCGGGTCTCCCCGTGCTGCAGCACCCACAGCGCATCCCCGGGAAGACCCGCTGACCTCCAGGCCGCCAGGGTTCTCCTCGGCGGCTCATCCATCGGCTCATCGGTGAGCTTGAAGGTCCCCCAGTGGATCGGGACCATCACGGATGCGTCGGCCGCTCTGGCAGTGCCCCTCCCCACTTCGAGATAGGCGCGGACCGCTTCCTCCGGGTTCATGTGCACGATGCGCATGAACCACCGCGGCTCGTAGGCTCCGACGGGCAACAGCTGAAGGTCGAAGGGACCGAAGCGATTCCCGATCGCCGCGAACTCGGGGTGATAGGCGGTGTCGCCGGCGAAATAGACCGCCCGCCCGCCCGCCCTGAGGACAAAACCGCACCAAAGCGTACGATTGCGGTCCAGCGGACCCCGGGCGCTGAAGTGCTGCGCCGGTGTGGCCGCCACCCTGGCGGCCCCAAACGACTGCTCCTCCCACCAATCCAGCTCGTGGACGTGCCGCACCCCGAGCCGCCTGAGCGTTGCCGTAAGGCCCAGCGGGACGCACCACTCGATCCCGGGTTGCAGGGCCGCGAGCCGCCGAATCGTCGGAGCGTCCAAGTGGTCGTAATGGTTGTGCGACAGGAGAACCAGGTCGACCCGCGGCAGGGACTCCAGTGGGAGGGGCACCGGCACCCAGCGGCGCAGGCGAGCCATCGGAACCGGCGAGGCATGGTCTCCCCACATCGGATCGGTCAGTACCGTGAGGCCGCCGATTTCCAGCAACACCGTCGAATGGCCGATCCAGGTTATGCCAATCCCACCGTGAGGTGACTGCCCGAGGCGTGGGGTCATCCGGCCAAAGACAGCTGGATCCGGATCGGGGGGAGGACGGCGGGTGGTACGGCGCTCGATGAACCAGCGCAGCAGCTGGGTCGCTCCCAGTGGCTGGCTTCCCGGCCAGGGGTTCTGAAAGGAGCCCCCGGGGATGTGATGGGATGGCAGTGGCATGGTCCCAATTGTAGACGGACCGGCCGGGGAGTGGCCCGGGTCCGGGGTGGTTGACAGGCGGGCCGATATATATTTGATTATCCGGATAACAGGATATGTCGAGGCCACGCTGAGCACCCCTATTGTCGACCGGCTGCAGACCCTGGCCGACGCGACCCGGAACCGCCTGCTGCAGCTGCTCGAGCGGCACGAGCTGACGGTGACCGAGCTGTGCGAGGTTCTGCAGCAGCCCCAGTCGACCGTGAGCCGCCACCTCAAGGTGCTGGCGGACGATGGCTGGGTCGTGTCGCGGGCCGACGGCGCCAGCCGCCTCTACCGGATGCCGACCGCCGATCTCGATGCGGGGGCCCGGCGGTTGTGGCAGGTAGTGCGGGACCAGGTGGCGGCCACGCCAGCCGCGGCTCGGGACGCCGAACGGCTCCGCGGAGTCCTGGCGGAGCGGCGTGCGAAGTCGGAAGAGTTCTTTGCGAGTAGTGCCGGCCACTGGGACCGGCTCCGCACCGAACTATTCGGCGCCCGCACCGAGCTGCTGCCGCTACTGGGCCTGCTCGACCCCGCCTGGACAGTGGCCGACCTCGGTTGCGGCACCGGGCAGCTTGCGGCGGCGCTGGCGCCGTTCGTCGATCGGGTCATCGCGGTGGATGCCTCCGCGGCGATGCTGCGAGGCGCGCGCGCGCGGGTAGCCGATCTCGGCAACGTCGACATCCGCCGAGGAGAACTGGAGTCGCTCCCGATCGAGGATGGCTCGCTGGACGCGGCGTTTCTGGTGCTGGTGCTCCCCTATGCGGCGGAGCCAAGCCGGGTAATCGGGGAAGCCGCGCGGGTGTTGCGGTCTGGCGGCCGGATGCTGATCACCGACCTCGCGACCCATGAACGCAGCGAGTATCGCCACACGCTTGGGCATCACTGGCTGGGGTTCGGGGCGTCCCAGATCACGGAATGGATGGCGGAGGCGGGACTTCGTGAGGCACGATGTCGCATGTCCCCGCCCGAGCCGGAGGCGAAGGGTCCGATGCTGTTCACGGCGACGGGGATCAAGGGCTAGCTCCGCCCCCGTTGCCGCAAGCGGAGATCAAGCAACACGTAGATTGCAGGGCGCCCGGGGGGATGGTCCCCGCTGGCGAAGTCTCACCAACCTGACGGAGTACGGGACGATGGCGACCATGGCACCTGCGGTACACCCGTTCGAGGCCACTCGGGCGGCGGGCCGCGAACCCTTCAAGGTGAAGGACCTCACCCTGGCCGAATTCGGACGCAACGAGATCCGGCTGGCGGAGTTCGAGATGCCCGGCCTGATGGCGATCCGGAAGGAATACGCCGGCCAGTTCCCTCTCGCCGGCGCCAGGATCATGGGGTCGCTGCACATGACGGTGCAGACGGCGGTGCTGATCGAGACGCTCGTCGACCTGGGCGCCGACGTGAGATGGGTGAGCTGCAACATCTTCTCCACCCAGGATCACGCGGCCGCGGCCGTCGTGGTAGGGAGGGATGGCACCGCCGAGCGCCCACAGGGAATCCCGGTGTATGCCTGGAAGGGAGAGACCCTGCAGGAGTACTGGTGGTGCACCGACCAGGCGCTGATGTGGCCCGATGGCTCCGGTCCCAACCTGCTGCTCGATGACGGCGGCGATGCCACCCTGCTCATCCACAAGGGCGTCGAATTCGAGAAGGCGGGCAAGGTCCCCGCGTTCAGTGCCGCGAGCGATCCGGAGGAGTGGGGAGTCATTCTCGACCTGCTGCGCCAGGAGCAGATGCTGCATCCCGGCCGCTGGACCCGTGTGGCCGCCGCGATCCGGGGCGTCTCGGAGGAGACCACCACGGGCGTGCACCGACTCTACGAGATGATGAAGGCGGGGACCCTGCTCTTCCCGGCGATCAACGTCAACGACTCGGTCACCAAGAGCAAATTCGACAATCTGTATGGGTGCCGGCACTCGCTCACGGACGGCATTCTGCGCGCCTCTGATGTGATGCTGGCAGGCAAGGTGGCGGTGGTCTGCGGCTATGGCGACGTCGGCAAGGGATGCGCCCAGGCCCTCAAGGGCCAGGGGGCCCGCGTGGTCATTACCGAAATCGACCCGATCTGTGCGCTGCAGGCGGCAATGGAGGGGTACCAGGTCACCACCCTGGAGCAGGTCATCGACACCGCCGACATCTTCGTCACCGCGACCGGCAACCGGCAGATCATCGCGGCCGAGCACATGGCGCGCATGAAGGACAAGGCCATTGTCGGCAACATCGGCCACTTCGACAATGAAATCGACATGGCCGGCCTCAAGAAGGTGAAGGGGATTCGCCGGGTGAATATCAAGCCGCAATACGACGAGTACGTCTTCCCCGACGGCCACAGCGTCCTGATCCTGGCGGAGGGGCGGTTGCTCAATCTGGGCTGCGCCACCGGGCACCCCAGCTTCGTGATGAGCTGCTCGTTCAGTAATCAGGTCGTGGCCCAGATCGACCTGCACTTGAACGCGCAGGGGAAGCGCACCGTCTCCGGCACCGTGTATGGAGAGAAGAAGGTGTACACCCTGCCGAAGAAGCTGGACGAGAAGGTCGCGCGCCTGCACCTCGACAAGCTCGGCGTCAAGCTCACCCGGCTCTCGAAGGACCAGGCCGAGTACATCGGCGTCCCCGTCGAGGGGCCCTATAAGTCGGACCACTACCGCTACTAGACCGC
>DASPUE010000144.1:0-5883 GCA_035623055.1 Gemmatimonadales bacterium | reverse complement strand
CGGACGCTGGGAGGACACCGTCGGTTCCCGGCCGACGCGATCGAGAAGCTCGCCGACGATCTGGTGCAGGCGTCCGGCTGAGCGTGGAACTCCAGGTCGTGCGGTCGCGGCTCTGCGCGGCCGCGCCCTAGCAGACCACATCCATGCCGGTGTCGGCGTTCGCTCTTCTCGGATCCGGTGAGTTCGAATCGTGGACCTCGTCCGTCGACGCCTGGCTCCTCGAGCGCGCGTCGGGCGACGGGCGCATCCTCATCCTCCCCACGGCCAGCGCGCCGGAGGGCGCCTCGGTGTTCGACCGTTGGGCGCGCATGGGGCTCGAGCACTACGAGCGCCAGGGGATGCGGGCCGACGTCGTCCCGCTGAGGGACCGCGACGACGCCGCCGATCCGGCGCTCGTCGCCGCGCTCCGGGAAGCGTCGGTGGTCTTCTTCTCCGGAGGCAACCCCGCGTATCTCGCCGGGACGCTGGAGGGCACGCCCGCGTGGGAGGCGATCGTGGAAGGCCTCGGTCGAGGGATGGCGTACGCGGGATGCAGCGCGGGCGTCGCCTGCCTCGGTGAGGGCGCGCCGGACAGCGCGCAGCGCGACCCCAACGGGGAGGGGTTCATGCGCCCCGGGCTCGGGCTGTTCCCCGCCACCTACTTCATGCCGCACTGGGACGCGCTGAACACGTACATCCCGGGGCTTCGGGAGCTGCTGCGGGCGGCCGTGCCCGACGGCCGGCGGATCGTCACGATCGACGAGAACACGGCGATGGTGGGCGACGGGGCGGAATGGTCGATCCTCGGGGCCGGGTCGGTCGGGCTCGTCCACGAGGGGTCGGAGCGAACGTACGGCGCGGGCGAAACGTTCGCCGAGGCCCTCGCACCCCGAACGGCGCCGGGGAACGCGACCGGAGGCTGACCGGGGCGCCGCCGCGATCCGGCAGCGGGGCCTTGCTATCCTCGCCGCTCGAGAGGAGCGACGAATGACCAGGGTGTTCTCCGGCATCCAGCCCACGGGCGAGATCCATCTGGGCAACTACATCGGCGCGCTGCGCCGGTTCGTCCTCGCCCAGAACCAGGACGACTGCGTGTTCTGCATCGTCGATCTCCACGGGATCACGCAGGAGCTCCCCGACGCCGACGAGCTGCGCGCCAAGACGCTCGACCTCGCGGCCGTCTACCTGGCCGCGGGGATCGACCCCCACAGCTCGACGCTGTTCGTCCAGTCGCACGTCTCCGAGCACGCCGAGCTCGCGTGGATCCTCAACTGCTTCACGGCGTACGGCGAGCTCCGCCGCATGACACAGTTCAAGGACAAGTCGGCGAAACTCGGCGACGGGCTCGTCTCGGCGGGGCTGTTCGACTACCCGGTGCTGATGGCGGCCGACATCCTGCTCTACCGCGCCGATTTGGTACCCGTGGGAGAGGATCAGGTCCAGCATCTCGAGCTGACCCGCGAGATTTGTCGCAAGTGGAACGCGGAATTCGGCGGGGGTGAGGACTACTTCCCCGAGCCGCAGCCGCTGCTCACCGAAGCCAAGCGGATTCTGGGTCTCGATGGCGAGGCCAAGATGTCCAAGAGCCTGGGGAACACTATCGGCATCCTGGATTCGCCGGCCGAGGTGTGGAACAAACTGCGGCCCGCCAAGACCGATCCGGCCCGGGTCACGCGGCAGGACCCGGGCAACCCCGAGGTCTGCAACATCTACTCGCTCCACAAGTACTTTTCCCCTGCGGCGACGGTCGTGACGGTAGCGACCAACTGCCGGAGCGCGGGGTGGGGCTGCATCGATTGCAAGAAGGTTCTGGCAGAGCACCTGAACGCGGCCCTGGAA
Source organism: Gemmatimonadales bacterium (assembly GCA_035623055.1). Classification (GTDB taxonomy): domain Bacteria; phylum Gemmatimonadota; class Gemmatimonadetes; order Gemmatimonadales; family GWC2-71-9; genus JADJOM01. The sequence goes on along the minus strand of DASPUE010000144.1, from coordinate 4,065 downwards.
CCGATCCGGGAACGGGCCGCGGCGTATCAGGCGGCACCGGACCGCGTGGTCCAGATCCTCGGCGACGGCGCCGCCCGGGCTCGGCGGATCGCCCGCGAGACCATGGCGGAAGTGCGGGAGCGGATGGGATTTCTGGCGGCACGAGACTCGTAGGAGCAGCACCGGAAGGAAGGGCGGGCTATGGAGAAGATCATCAAGGCAGCGGTGGAGCGCGGTGCATCCGACCTGCATATCAAGGCGGGCGACGTCTTTCGGGCCCGGATCAACGGGAAGCTGGTGGCCCTCACCAAGCAGCGGTTGACGCCTGACCAGACGCGGGCGATCGCGCTCAAGCTGCTTCCCAACGAGGACGACCGCTCGCGCATCGACCGGCTCAAGGATTTCGACTGCTCCTGGGGCATGCCGGGGGTGGGGCGCTTCCGGGTCAATGTGCTCCGGCAGCGGTCGTCCTTCATGATCGTGATGCGGGTGATCCCCTTCGCGGTGCCCAGCATCGAGGACCTGCGACTGCCTCCCGTGGTGGCGAGGCTAGCGGAGTTGGACCAGGGGCTGGTGCTGGTGACCGGAGTCTCGGGAAGTGGCAAGAGCTCGACTGTCGCCGGGATGATCAACCATATCAACCAGAACCTGCAGCGCCACATCGTCACGGTGGAGAATCCGATCGAGTTTCTGCATCGCGACGTGAAGTGCTCGGTCACCCAGCGCGAGGTCGGGGTGGATACCGAGAGCTTCGCCATCGGGCTGCAGGCAGCGCTTCGGCAGGATCCCGATGTCATCGTGATCGGCGAGATCGCCGACAGCGAGACGCTCGACACCGCCATCAAGGCCGCGGAGCGCGGGCATCTGGTCCTCTCCTCCATGCAGACCCCGGACGTCGTGAACACGTTGAGCCGTCTCCACTCGATGTTCCCGCCGATCGAGCGGGAGATCGGCAGGATCCGCCTCTCCGAGGTGCTGCGCGGGGTGATCGCGCAGCGGCTGCTGCCCACCCGGGACGAGGGCGACCGGGTGGTCGCCGTGGAAGCGTTGGTGACCTCCACCGACGTCCGCAACATCATCCGCGACAGCGAGCGGCTGGCCTCGCTCCGGGGGTTGATGAGCGAAGGGGAAGAGGAGGGGATGCAGACCTTCGAGCAGCACGCCACTCGACTCAAGGAAGCGGGCGAGATCACCGCGGAGGCCGCGACCGCGCTGGGCGCGTGACTCCTCAGTCTCTGTACGAATCTCTGGTCGCGCTTCCCCGCGAGGCAGGGACCCCCGCCGCCGCGGAGGCACGGACCCTTCTCCGCAGCTACCTGCTGTCACTCGGCTACAGCGTCCGTTCCCAGCCGTTCACCTTCCAGACCGCCTCGCTCAACGCCCTGCCGATCCTCGGTGCGGGGCTGGGCTGGCTCACGGTGCTGGAGATTCCCCTGCTGCTCAGCACCCTGCCTGGATGGCTTGCCCCGGTGGTCTGGCTGGTGGGGGCGACCGGGCTGGGGATGCTCGCGGGGGGAGTCGGGACCGGTGTAGCGGTCCCCGGCGCCGAACGGCGCGAGGACGCCAATCTGATCGCCAGCCGCGGTACCGCCCCCGTCCGCCGCTGGATCGTGGCCCATGTGGACAGCAAGGCCCAGGGCCACTCACTCGCCGGGCGGCTGCTGGCCGTGTGGATCCTGGTCCTGGCCACAGTCCTGTTCACGATACTCACCGTGCTGAGACTGGTTGGCGGTGCGCCCCTGCCGGCCACGCTGGTCGCCGGCCAGGCGGGGCTTTCCCTGACCGCTGGAGTGCTCGCTGGTCGGGGCCGGCTGAAAGGGACCTCTCCGGGCGCCCGCGACAACGGGACCGGGGTGTTGGCGGCCCTGGTTGCCGCAGAGGCGTGCCGCGATGAGGGCGTGGGCTTCCTGTTCACGGGCGCGGAGGAGTTCGGACTGGTCGGAGCGCGGGCCTTCTCGGCGTCGGAGGCAGTCCAGGCCGGCACCGACGTCGTGAATCTCGATACGCTCACCGATCGCGGCCGACTATACGTCGTCTTTCATGACGAACGGGGCCGGGCGTTAGCGGCGCGGATGGCACGCGCGCTCCGCGACGTCGCCGCCGGGTGCCGCCGACGACGGCTCCCGCTCGGCATCCTGGTGGACAGCTTGCCCTTGGCTCGAGCCGGTTGCAGCGCGGTGACGATTGGACGACTCGATTGGGACGACCTCAAGCACCTTCACACGGCCAGGGACACTGCTGCCGGCGTGGGGTTGGCAACGGCAACGGCGGTAGGGCGGGCGGTGGCTGAACTGCGTTGACAATCGAAGGGGTCCGCCTACTTTTCACCAGAGGATACACCGGGGCCCCATACGGGGCCCCGTTTCTTTTGCCCGAACCAACGGAAATGTTCAATCCCAAGACGCACTGTGTGGTGGTCGTCGGCGCCCAGTGGGGTGACGAGGGTAAGGGAAAGCTGGTGGACGTGCTCGCGGAGCTGGCGGACTATGTAGTCCGCTACCAGGGCGGGGCCAATGCCGGCCACACGGTGTGCATCGGGGATGCGCAGTTCATCCTGCACCAGATTCCATCCGGGATTCTTCACGACCGCGCCCGCTGCATCGTCGGCAATGGTGTCGTCCTCGATCCGGAGACCTTCTTCACCGAGCTCGATGGCCTGAGCGCCAAGGGCGTCAACACCCAGGGGCGAATCTTCATTTCGGATCGTGCGCACCTGGTCATGCCGTATCACAAGCTGCTCGACAAGGCGCACGAGCGCAGCCAGAACATCGGGACCACCGGCCGGGGGATCGGTCCGACCTACGAAGACAAGTTCGGCCGACGCGGCGTCCGGGTTGGCGATCTGCGTCACCTCGAGACCGCACGGGCCGTCCTGTCGGAACGGGTCGCCCGGGCCAACCAGCTGCTTGCCATGATGGGCAGCAGCGAGCTGGCCTCGGAGCAGCAGCACCACGAGCTGGTTGACCGGCTCGCCCCGCGGCTGTTGCCGCTGGCCGCCGACACGGGCCTGATCGTCTACCAGGCACTCAAGGATGGGAAGCGGGTGCTGCTGGAGGGGGCCCAGGGGGCCCTGCTCGACGTCGACCATGGTACCTATCCCTTCGTGACCTCCTCCAACACCACCGCGGGGGGAGCGGCGGTGGGCTCCGGCATCGGACCCACGCTGATCGACGAGGTGCTGGGCGTGGTGAAGGCGTATTCCACGCGGGTGGGAAACGGGCCGCTGCCGACGGAGGCGGAAGGGGCGACCGAGGACGAGCTGCGGCGGCTGGGCGGCGAGTTCGGAGCCACGACTGGCCGGCCCAGGCGCTGCGGCTGGTTCGATGCGACGGTGGTTCGCTATTCGGTTCGGGTCAACGGACTCACCGGGCTCGCGGTGACGAAGCTGGATGTGCTCGACACGTTCGCCGAAATCCCGGTCGGTACCGACTACATGCTCGAGGGCGAGCTGTGCCATGAATTGCCCGCCGATGTTCGGGCGCTGGAACTGGTGACCCCGCGCTATGAGATCCTCCCGGGGTGGCGTCGTCCCACGACCGGTGCGCGACAGCTTGCCGACCTGCCACGAGAAGCTCGAACCTACCTCGACCGACTGCAGGAACTCTCCGGCGCTCCGATCCGCTACGTGAGCGTGGGGACGCGGCGGGACCAGATCATCGAGGTCTAGCGGGCCTCAGGCCCCGTCATCACCACTGGGACGTTGCTCTCCATGGCCCTTACGACAGAGATCCTGGTCATCGGCGCTGGGCCCTGCGGGCTCGCCGTCGGCGTCGCGGCCCGGCAGGCCGGCGTGAGCTGCATTCTGCTCGATCGCCGCACCGTGGTGTCGACGATCGAACGGTACCCGCTCGGTATGACCTTCTTCTCAACGCCCGAGAAGATCGAGATCGGCGACGTGCCTTTTATCTCCAGCCATGAGAAACCGACCCGGCGAGACGGCCTGCTCTACTATCGGCGGGTGGCCGAGCACTTCTGTCTCGACGCGCGGCCAGGGGAAGAAGTCGAGCGGGTCGAGCGCCGGAGCGCCGGAGGGTTCCGTCTCCACGTCCGCCGGCGGCACGACACCACGACCTACGACGCGGCCAA
>DASPUE010000143.1:0-4031 GCA_035623055.1 Gemmatimonadales bacterium | reverse complement strand
GCCGTTACCCCTCCGCCTCCGAACTGCTCGCCTGGTCTCTCGTCGGTGCCGCCGTCGGCCTCGTCGCCGGGTTCGCGCTCGGCGAATGGGTCGGGCCGCTCACCCCTCTGCGGGCACGGGAGGCCCGTGCCGCGACGCGGGCCACCGGCCGGCGCCTGCGCGCCGCCGAAACCGCTCTCGCCGCGATGCGCACGCTGGCCGAGGAGGCCGACCTGCGCGACCTCCAACTCCAGGCGATCGCCGTGGGGCCTGGCATCGTGGAGCTGCATGGCTGGGTGCCAAGCCGGGCGCTGCGAACTCGCGCCGCCCGGGTGGTGGCGGCCGCGGAGGGCATCGACACTCTGATCAACTGCCTGCTGGTGCATGGAGAGGATGACGCGGGAACCGCCGCGCTCGACGTGACCGACCAGCCCGCATGAACGAGCCACTCCCGCCCCAATACAATCCGGCGTCGATCGAGTCGGAACTCTACCGGTTCTGGATGGACCGGGGCTGCTTCTCGCCGGAGGCGAGCGGACTCCCCGAAGAGCCCCCCTACGTCGTGATGATGCCGCCGCCCAACGTGACCGCTGTACTGCACATGGGGCACGGGCTCAACGACACGGTGCAGGACGTGCTGGTGCGGTTCGAGCGGATGCGGGGGCGGCCCACCCTCTGGCTCCCCGGCACCGATCACGCCGGGATCGCCACCCAGAATGTGGTGGAGCGGCTGGTCGCCAAGGAGGGCAAGACCCGCTTCGACCTGGGCCGCGAGGAATTCGTGCGGCGGGTGTGGGCCTTTGTCCGCGAGACCGGCGGAACCATCCTGGAACAGCTCAAGGCCATCGGCGCCAGCGCCGACTGGTCGCGAACCTACTTCACCCTGGACGAGGATCTCTCCCGCGCGGTACGCGAGGTCTTCGTGCGCCTGTACGAGAAAGGACTGATCTACCGGGGCAAGTACATCATCAACTGGTGTCCCCGCTGCCTGACGGCGCTGTCTAACGAGGAGGCGGAGAAGGAGGAGACCGACGGCCGCATCTGGCGGATTCGCTATCCCCTGACCGACGGCTCGGGACAGGTGACCGTCGCCACCACCCGCCCGGAGACGATGCTGGGGGACACCGCCGTCGCGGTGCACCCCGACGATCCCCGCTACGCCGGGTTGGTCGGCCGACGCGTGCGGCTTCCCCTCGCCGACCGCGAGATCCCCATCATCGCCGATCTCGCCATCGACAAGGATTTCGGTTCCGGCGCGGTCAAGGTGACGCCGGCGCACGATCCGCTCGACTTCGAGATCGGCCAGCGGCATCAGCTCGCGGTCATTGATATCATGACCCCCGAGGCGCGGCTCGCCGAGACCGTGCCGGAACGCTTTCAGGGACTCGACCGCTTCGAGGCCCGGAAGCGGGTGGTCGCCGAGCTGGATGCGCTCGGCCTGCTGGAAAAGGTAGAGCCGCACCGCCACGCGGTGGGCCACTGCTACCGCTGCGACACCGTGATCGAGCCTCGGCTCTCCGACCAATGGTTCGTGAAGATGGCGCCGCTCGCCAAGCCGGCGCTCGAGGCCTATCGCTCCGGCCGGCTCCGGTTCGTCCCCGAGCGCCGGGGGGAGGAGTACGCCAACTGGATGGAGGGCATCCGGGACTGGTGCATCTCCCGGCAGCTCTGGTGGGGGCATCGCATTCCCGTCTGGTACTGCGACGCCTGCGGGCGGAGCCTCGTGAGCCGGACCGAGGTGCTTCGTTGCGACTGCGGCGGTCCGGTCCGACAGGACGAGGACGTGCTGGATACCTGGTTCTCGTCCTGGCTGGTCCCCTTCTCCGCGCTGGGCTGGCCGGAGAAGACCGAGGACCTGCGCCGCTACTACCCCGGCTCGGTGCTGGTCACGGCGCCGGAGATCCTGTTCTTCTGGGTGGCGCGGATGGTGATGGCGGGATGTGAATTCATGGGCGACATCCCGTTCCATACGGTCTACCTGCATGGCACGGTACGGGACACCCTGCATCGCAAGATGTCGAAATCACTCGGCAATGGGATCGATCCGCTGGAGGTGGTGCAGAAGTTCGGCGCCGACGCGCTCCGCTACACGGTGATCGCCGGGATGGCCGTAGGCACAGATGTCATTCTCGACCCCGACGACCTGGAGACGTCCTTCGCGCCGGGGCGAAACTTCGCCAACAAGGTGTGGAACGCCGGCCGGTTCGTGTTGAGCAATCTTCCCGCGGCCACGCGGCTCCGGCCGCTGGCGGGCCGCCACCGGGATGTGGTGCGGCGTGACGAGCTTGGCCTCGCGGACCGCTGGATCATCGCGCGCTGCGACCACATGGTGCGCGAGGCCACCGCCTGCTACGAGAAGTACCGGCTCAACGAGGCGGCCTCTACCATTTATCACTTCCTGTGGAGTGATCTCGCCGACTGGTATCTCGAGCAGGTCAAGCCGCGACTCTACGGAACCGAGCCAGGTGGGGATGTCGCACGAGCCGTAGTGGCGCGGGTGTTCGAGATTGCCCTCACCCTGCTCCATCCAATCATGCCATTCATCACCGAGGCGCTGTGGAAGCGGTTGCCGGGCCGCCGCTCCGGGGAGACCCTGGTTCTCGCCCCGTGGCCGCGGCCGGACCGTCGCGCAGCGGATGCCGGCGCCGGGCGGGACTTCGCGATGGTGCAGGAACTGGTCACGGCGGTCCGCCAGATCAGGGCCGAGTACGGCGTCGAGCCTGGGAAGCAGATCGGGCTCCGGATCTCCCGAATGCACCCTGCTTTCACCGCCGAGCAAGGCACCATCGCCCGACTCGCGAAGGTTGGCAGCCTCACCTACGGGGAGCCGCTGGCCGCCCCAGGCGCCAACGCCGTGCTGCCCGATGGAACCGCCCTCTACGTGGCACTGGGTGACCTCGTGAACCTGACGAAGGAGTGCGAACGCCTCGGTGCCGAGCACGGCCGCCTGACGGGCATGATCGACAGTCAGCGGAAGAAGCTCGCCAACGAACAGTTCACCAGCCGAGCCCCGTCTCACATCGTGGAGCAGGAGCGCCAGAAGCTCGCCTCGCTAGAGCAGCAGGCCACCGCCATCGCCGAGAAGCGGGGACAGCTCGGGTGCCGATAGCCCCGAATGGCCGCCAGATCGTGGGCGGCATCATCCTGCTGGTGCTACTCGCCTGCGCGCGCATGGGACCGCCGCCCGGCGGCCCGGTGGACAAGGTGGCCCCCAAGCTCATTGCCACTATGCCCGAATCGCTGGGCGTGTACCCCAACTGGGACCACCCCGTCGAGTTCGTCTTCAGCAAGGTGATCTCCGAGGGCAGCTCCCCGAACATGGGGCTGGGGACGGGTGATCTCGAGAAGCTGATCCTCCTCTCCCCCACCAAGGGCGTCCCCAAGATCAAGTGGAAACGGGAGCGGATCACCATCGAGCCCCGGGAGGGGTGGAAGCCGAATCGGGTCTATCGGCTGCAGCTGCTCCCGGGGATTCAGGACCTCCGGCGCAACAAGCTCGACACGGCGGTGGTGCTGACCTTCAGCACCGGCGGCGCGATTCCGTCCGACACGATCTCAGGACTGCTCATCGATTGGGTACAGGACAAGGTGGCGCGCGCCGGTCTGGTGGAGTTGGTGCACGCCGACGACAGCCTGGTCTATCGGACACTGGCGGACAGCGGCGGACGCTTCAGGATCGGACCACTGCCCAAAGGGCCCTGGCTGGTCTACGGCGCGATCGACCAGAACCACAACCTGCAGCGGGAGCGCCGCGAGAGCTACGACTCGGTGCTGATAGGCGACAGCGACCACGTCGCCCCGCCGCTCTGGCTCATACCCCGCGATACCGTGGGGCCGCGGATCCAGTCCATCAACCAAGCCGACAGCGTGAGCGCGGTGATCTCGTTCACCCAGCCCCTCGATCCCGGCCAGCGCTTCGATAGCCTGGAGATACTCTTCACCCTGCAGAAGGACTCGAGCAGAGTTCCGTTCCGGTCCCTATTGCCCAAGCCGGTGGACGACAGCCTGCAGAAGGTCGCCGCGGCACGGGCTGACTCGATTCGGCGGGCGGC
>DASPUE010000142.1:0-3946 GCA_035623055.1 Gemmatimonadales bacterium | reverse complement strand
CGCTCGAGCCGGCGGCGATCGAGAAGATCCTCGCCATTGCGATGGGCGCGGAGCCCAAGTTGACCCGGCTGGTCGCCGCTTTGGTCGAACAGATTCCTCAATGACCTACCGCCCCTGGCCGGACGGGGGCGCCGACCGCATGGAGCGCGAGCTGCTCGAGCGCTGGCGGTCGGAGCGCCTGTTCGAGCGGACTCTCGAGGCGACCCGCGGAGGTTCTCCCTTCGTCTTCTTCGAAGGCCCCCCGACCGCGAACGGGAAACCGGGCATTCACCACGTCTTTGCCCGGACCATCAAGGACCTCATCTGCCGGTTCCAGACCATGCGCGGGCGATCGGTCACCCGGATCGCCGGCTGGGATACGCACGGCCTTCCCGTAGAGATCGAGGTCGAGAAGCAGCTCAAGCTGAACGGCAAGAAGGCCATCGAGGCCTTCGGCGTCGAGGAGTTCAACCGGCTCTGCCGGCAGAGCGTGTTCACCTACAAGACCGATTGGGAGGAACTGTCCAACCGGATCGGCTACTGGCTCGACTACGAGCACGCCTACATCACCTACAGCAACGAGTACATCGAAACTGTCTGGTGGCTGCTCAGTCGGCTGTCCGAAAAGGGGCTCCTCGACCGCGGCCACCGGGTGCTGCCCTACTGCCCCCGCTGCGGCACGGTGCTTTCGAGCCACGAGCTGGCGCTCGGGTACGAAGAGGTCCGCGACAAGTCGATCTACGTCACCTTCCCCTTGCTCGACGGGAGCGGCTGGGAGCTGGTGGTCTGGACCACCACGCCGTGGACCCTGCCGTCCAACGTCGCGGCCGCGGTTGACCCCAAGCTGACGTACGATGTGGTGGTCCCGCTCGCCGGGCGGTACAAGGACCGCAAGCTGGTCATGGCCCGAGGCCGGGTGGCCGCGATCTCCCAGTTCCTCAGGCTGCGGATCCTGCCGCCGGATGTCGATGCGGCGCCCCCCTCCGAAGGCGATCTGAGTGACGCCCGGGTGGAGGAGTCGCTGCTCGGCGCCGAGCTGGTCGGGCGCGAGTACCGCCGCCCGCTGGACATCGTGGAGCTGCCGGGGGACAAGCGCCATTCGGTGGTGATCCCCGGACAGTTTGTGACGGAAGAGGATGGGTCCGGCATCGTGCACATGGCGCCGGCCTTCGGCGCGGACGACTACGCCGCCGGGCAGGCGCACGATCTCGCGCTGCTTCGCCCGGTGGCTCCCGACGGCACCTTCCAGGGCACCACCTGGCCGGAGATCGAGGGGAAGCTGGTCACCGCGGAAGAGACCAATGACGCCATCATCCGGCGGCTCAAGGGCGACGGCCGGTGGCTGCACACCGAGCAGTATGTACACAGCTATCCGCACTGTTGGCGGTGCAGCAGCAAGCTGATCTACTATGCGCGGGACAGCTGGTTCGTCCGCACCTCGCAGGTGAAGGAGCGGATGCTGGAGATCAACCGCCAGGTGAACTGGCAGCCGCCGGAGGTGGGGGAGGGGCGGTTCGGCTCCTGGCTGGAGAACAATGTCGACTGGGCGCTGTCACGGGACCGCTATTGGGGCACTCCCTTGCCGGTGTGGATCTGCGATGCCGATGCCGACCACGTCGAAGTGATCGGCAGCTACCAGCGCCTCGCCGAGCGCTGGGGCGGAGCGCTACCGCCCGGGTTCGACCCGCACAAGCCCTACATCGACGCCTACCACTGGCGCTGTGCGTGCGGCGGCACGATGCGCCGGTCGCCCGAGGTGATCGACACCTGGTTCGATTCGGGGTCGATGCCCTATGCCCAGTGGCACTATCCCTTCGAGCATGAGGCCGAGTTCCGGAGCCATTTCCCTGCCGACTACATCTGCGAGGGCGTGGACCAGACCCGCGGCTGGTTCTATTCCCTTCTCGCGATCGCGACGACGGCGTTCGACAGTCCGGCCTACCGGAACGTGATCGTGAACGAGCTGGTCCTCGACGCGGAGGGCCAGAAGATGTCCAAGTCGAAGGGCAACGTGGTGGATCCCTGGGAGATGATCCGCGAGTTCGGCGCGGACGTGGTCCGGGTGTACCTGCTGGGATCCAGCCAGGTGTGTCTTCCCAAGCGCTTCGACCGCCGCCAGATCCCGCAGGTCACCGGGGACTTCTTCCGCGCGCTCCGACACACCTACGACTTCTTCCGGCTCTATGCCTCGCGGGTCGCCGGGGCTCCGCCGCGCGCGGCGCGGCCCGAAGCCGATCAGTGGATCCTGAGCCGGCTGGAGGCCACCGTGGCTGCCGTCACCGGCGCCTGGGAAGGCTACGAGCCGACCGCGGGCATCCGGGCGCTGATGGACTTCGTGGTCGACGATCTGTCCAACTGGTATGTGCGGATCAGCCGGGTGCGGTTCTGGGCGCCTGATGCCGAAGCGGACGCCGCCGCGTCGGCCACCCTCTGGGAGTGCCTGGTCGTGGTGAGCCGACTGCTGGCACCGGCGGCGCCGTTCGCAAGCGATTGGCTGCATCGAGCGCTTACTGGCAGCTCGGTGCACCTCGGCTCATGGCCACGACCAGCGGCCGGCGCGGACGTCCTGGGGCGGGGGCCCCGGGTTGCGGCTGGGCAGGCTCAGGAGCTCCAGGTAGCCATGGACGCGGTCCGCCGGCTGGCCAGCCTCGCGCGGTCCGCACGGGAGTCGGGCAGGCTGCGGGTCCGCCAGCCGCTGGCCCGCATGCAGGTGGCGGTCCCGGCCCAGGTGCGGGGCCCCGCCTTCCAGCGGCTCCTCGGAATCCTGCAGAGCGAGGTCAACGTCAAGGCGGTCCTCGTCGCGGAGTCTGATACCGAACTGGTTAGGCTCAAGGGGAAGGCCAACTTCCGGTCGCTGGGCAAGCGGTACGGCAAGGAGACACCCATGGTGGCGCGGGTGGTCGAGCGCCTTACCGCGGACGAGCTCAGGGCCCTGGAGGGGGGTGGCCAGGTGGTCCGGCATGAAAATGGTGTACAACTCGTGTATTTTTCCGAGGATGTAGTGGTGGAGCGCGAGGTTGCGACCTCCTGGCTGGTCGCGAGCGACGGGCCTTTCGTGGCGGCCCTCGATCCTACCCTCGATCCGCTCCTGATCTCCGAAGGCATCGCCCGGGAGCTGGTCCACCATGTTCAGCGGCTTCGCAAGGAGGCCGGCCTCGCGGTGGGCGACCGGATCGAGGTAGGGCTGGAAGGCCCGGAGCTGGTGCTCGAGGCCGCGCGCCGCCACCGCGATTTCATCATGACCGAGACGCTGACCCGGCGGCTCGAAGTGGGACATGGAGTAACGGGAGCCCACCTCCGGCAGTCCGCCGAGGTCGATGGGCACGACATCACAGTCAGTCTGCGACGGCATGGGGCCGGCGCCTGAGCGCCCGGATCGATCGGGAACGGGCAGGGAAAGAGGCATGAACAAGAAGCACCTCGCGCATTTCGAGAAGCGCCTGATGGAGGAGCGGGCCCGCGTCATGAAGGAGCTGGGCTATTACGACGAGTCCTTCAACGCGACGCTGCAGAGCTCCGACGGCGACCTCTCGTCCTACTCGTTTCACATGGCCGATCAGGGAACCGACGCGATGGAACGGGAGAAGCAGTTCCTGTTCGCCTCGCAGGAGGGCCGCTACCTCTGGCACGTGAACGAGGCGCTGCGCCGCCTGTACAAGACCCCCGACCGGTTCGGTCTCTGCCATACCTGTGGCAAGGAGATCACCTTCGAGCGCCTGGACGCACTGCCGCACGCCCGGCTCTGCATCGAATGCAAGGAAAAGGAAGAGAATGGAAAGCGGCGCTGAGCGGCGGCTCTATTGGGGCGCCGGACTCGGCATCCTTGCCCTCGACATCCTGACCAAGTCCCTGGCCGAACGATTCCTGCTGCGTTCGGCGGGCCGCTCCGTCTTCGGAGACTGGTTCCAGCTGCGCCTGGTCTACAACCCGGGTGCGGCGTTCGGGCTCGACCTGGGTCCGATGTCGC
>DASPUE010000141.1:0-2956 GCA_035623055.1 Gemmatimonadales bacterium | reverse complement strand
CCTCCCCCAGCCCCCCGCTTGAGGCCCGGGCCGGCGAGCCGCACATCCCCGCGGCGCACGGTGAGTCCGGCCCGATCCGCCCATTCCAGGAGGGGGATCGTGAACTTCCGCGACAGTCCCGTTGCATCCCGCACCGCCGCCGGTGTCACGGCCCCTTGTCCCGCGAGCCTCCCCAGGGTGAGGGCAAAGCCGTCGAGTGCAGCCTTGCCGAAGTAGCGATCGCGCTCCACCGCGATGATCCGACCTTCTCGCGCCGCCACCCGAAGCAGTTCAGCGGCCCTGGGCTCACTTTCCTCCAACTCCCCAAGCGACGGTGGAGCCAGCCCGGCCTCCTCGATCCGCGCGACTATCCGGCTGACGCCGGGGTCACCCGCTGTCAGCGCGGGACGGAACGTCGCCTCCCGTATCAGGGCCCCCTCTGACACGAGCAGTCCCGTTGCAACCAGCGCAGATAGCGCCGCCTCTCCGGCCGCCCCGAAGCGGTTGAGTCCGTGTCGTAGGGTCTCAAGCGGCATCCCCGGTTCGGCGGGATGGGCGTGGTGGTATGCGGCAACCAGCTGCGAGGCGGCGGTTTCGACGCTAACGAGCTGCTGCCGGGAGATCACCGTATCTCCGACCAATTGAAAGCTCGGGTCGAGAACCAGGGACGCCACGACCGTCGGAGCAAGCCCGAGGAGAATCGGGAGCTGGGTGCGCGAAACTCCAAGAGGCCGTCGGTCGAGCAACGCCGCCGCGGCATCTCGCGGCTCCCTGCTGGGCTCGGCACCGCCGCGCTCACCTTTTCCAGCCGGTGGCAGCGGATCTACAACCCAGCCACCCCCTAGCACGACGACCGGGCTGTAGCTGCGCATCACCAGCCGGTCGCCTCCACGCGCGAGGAGGGGTTCCTCCAGCACCAGCCGAACCAATCTCGAGGTACCTGGCATCACCGGCTCTCTGCCGTGAACCCGGGCCAGCACCTCCGCTGTGCCAAGGTGTACCCGGAGCCGAGTCAGATGCTTGATCGGCCGAGCCGCCGAGTCGAGGAGTTCGAGCTGGACATCGAGCGCGGTGGAAACCTCCCACGGGTCATTCGCGGCGACCAGCTGCTGCCCTCGGCGGATATCCTCGCGGTCGATTCCGGCCAGGCCAACGGCGATCCGGTCGCCAGGGCAACTTGCCTCCAGGCTCTCCCCATGACGCTCGATCGAACGAATCCTGGCTTGCCGCTCCCCGGGGAGGACCTGGACTGCATCTCCGACCTTGAACGTGCCCGACCAGGCCGTACCAGTCACCACGGTCCCGGCTCCGGGCAGCGAGAAGACGCGATCGATCGGCAGTCGGGCGAGATCACCGGCGTCGCGGCGGCCCCCGGCCTCCCGCGCCTTCGCAATGGCCTCCCGCAGCTCGGGGATTCCCGATCCGCTCCGCGCCGAGGTCGTCAAAGGTGCCGAGAAGGTGACGGGGCTCTCTCGGAGCCACTCGCTGACCTCCCCGGTGATCATGGCCAGCCATTCGGGGTCCACGAGGTCCGACTTGGTGATCACCGGGATCCCCGCCGGGATCCGCAGTTGTTCCACAACTGCCAGGTGTTCGCGGCTCTGGGGCATGATCCCCTCGTCGGCCGCCACCACCAGCAACACCAGGTCGATCCCGGCCGCCCCGGCGACCATCGTCCGGACGAGATCCTCGTGGCCGGGAACGTCTACGACACCGACCATTCGCCCATCAGGTAGCCGTAGCCCGGCAAAGTGAAGATCGATAGTGATGCCCCGGCGGCGCTCCTCGGCCAGCGGGTCCATGGGCTGACCTGTCAGCGCCTCGACCAGCGCCGATTTGCCATGATCGATATGACCGGCGGTTCCGATGATCACGCCGGATCCCATGCGCGCAGCTGCCAGAATTCGAGGGCGGGAAGCGTGGCCCCTTCGGCGAGGTGGTAGCGGATGTAGCGCGCGAGGAGCCGCCGATGTGCGGCGGCGTGGCGGGAGTCGAGGGGCGGCAGGGTGCCTTCACGACTGGTCAGCTGGCTCAGCGCCTCGAGGGCATCGGCGGGAAGAGTCGTGGTTTCCATAGACCGAGCGCACTGGCGACAGAGTGCCCCGCCCTCGGGCGCGCTGAAGGCGATGTCCCCCGGTTCGATCGGACGCCCGTCCCGGGCACAGCGATCGAGGGCCGGGGCGAAACCCAGCGCCCCGACCATCCGCCACAAGAGCTTGAGACTCAGCGAAGGCAGCACCTCGGTCGGGGCATCGGTCAGCACCGCGAGCGCCTCCTCCAGCACATCATAGGCATCGGGGTGTGGCTCCGCCGGAGCGACCCGCAGCATTACCTCGGCAAGCGCGGTGGCAGTCGCGTAGCGGGGCACCTCCGAGGTGAGGCTGAGGGGAAGCGTCGCCACGTCGAAGCCGGTGAGGGTGTGCAGATCCCGCCGCTCGGAGAGCAGAAGGTGGGCTTGGCCACCGCTCAGGACCTGGAGCGCGGCTCCGAAGCGACTCTTCGGACGGTAGGCCCCTTTGGCAATGGCGCTCTGCACCCCATGATCGCGCGTGGCCAGACGCACGATCTTCGAGGTTTCGCCATAGCGAAGCGCCGAAAGGACAATCGCCGGAGTGGAGATGAGCGGCATGGGGCGACCGCCCGGTCAGCGGCGGTGCCGGGAGGGACGGCGACTCACGGCGCGAGTGGTGGAATCTCCGTCACCAATACGGCCAGTGCGCAGTGGCCTACGGTTACGGCGCGGATCTCGGTGTAATCAGGCCGCAGGATATGGAGCTTTCCGGCAGCCCCGCCGCCACAGGTTCCCGACTCCAGAGCGTAGATCCGGCCTTCCGCGTCCACGTCGACCCCCGAATTGAGCGGAATGCTGACGCCGTTGCCGGCGCCGCGAATCACCTGCCGCTCCAGCAGGTCAAATACCATCAGGCCCTGGGAGACGGAACTGATATAGAGCTTGTCGACGCCGTTGGTCGCGAGC
>DASPUE010000140.1:0-3841 GCA_035623055.1 Gemmatimonadales bacterium | reverse complement strand
GGCTATGGCATCGGGAAGGGACTCAAGGTCCAGCAGGGGATCCGTCGGTATGAGCTGGTCCTGGCGCCGTACTACGTCGCGGTGGTCGGCACGCCGTACATGATGGAGACCCGCTAGGCAGGTGGACCCCTCGCCTTCGGTGGGGAGATGTGGATCAACAAAATCCACATCCTGTGGAGAGGCAGTGGAGATGGT
This sequence comes from Gemmatimonadales bacterium, assembly GCA_035623055.1. GTDB lineage: Bacteria > Gemmatimonadota > Gemmatimonadetes > Gemmatimonadales > GWC2-71-9 > JADJOM01. The sequence continues at coordinate 3,646 of DASPUE010000140.1, read as the reverse complement.
TCTCCACCCATCGTTTAGGAATCCACACCGCTCCACTTCACAGTCGCGTAACCCGAATAAAGACAGGCGCTTGCGCGGTTTTTCCACGCCCCTATTTTAGCTCCACGCGTCGGTTGGAGATGCGGCAGAACCCCCGGTTCTGCAGGCGGCCACCGGCGAGTCTGAGCGGGAATTCGGGGGAGATCACCGACGTCGGCAAGGGCTTAGGTGATCAGTGATCCTGGTGGACACACCGGCTCAGGCAGGTAAGGCCAGTCGCGTGCTTTACCCGCCCCGATGTAGCGCCTCGGGGTGCCATGTGAGGGGTCGGTCCGCGACCCGATCTGACTCGCAGCGCTCGCATTGTCGATCCGTCCTGGATGGCCATCCTGGTCGGGGTAGCAAAGTGAGAGACGGCCGCCGGGCCCCCGAGCCCGGCGGCCGTTTCATCTTTCCTCCGGTCGCGTGCGGGCCATTTCATCTGGAGGACTTCCCCTGACCAGAGGAGTCGAAAACCAACCATCCCGGGCGATCGGGAGTATGCAGAGGTACAGGTCACGCTCCGTTGTCTGAGCGCCCCCAGTCGCTGGTCGTACGCCAGACCCTGCGCTTGTCCAGGTGCCAGACGGCGCGACTGCTTATCGGCGTGTCGCCGAGGAAGTTGTCGGGGTCGCGGAGCGCTTCGTCCATGCTGGCGGTCTTGGCACTGGCGTTGTCGGCGTAGTGAAGGATTTCGGCCTCGAGTGTCATGGGCGGCACCGGTGCGCCGAACTCGAGTCGTCCGTGATGGGCCAGGACCAGATGTTCGAGCAGCAACAACTCATCCTCGGTGCAGGGCATCGGAGATTCCGCGCGGACCCGCCGGTCGAGGTGGAGTGCTCCGAGCACTACATGACCGATGACCGAGCCGGGGAGGGACATCTCGAAGAAGCCGTCCCAACGGTAACTGTCGAGCTTTCCGATGTCGTGCAGGAGCGCCCCGGCCAGCACCAGATCGACGTCGGCGGCGGGATACAGGCGGGCGGTCGCGAGCGCGATGTGAGCGACTTCGCAGGTGTGCTTGAGCAGGCCGCCCAGTTCGGCATGGTGCCCGCTGAGACTGGCCGGACACTGCTGGTAGCGGTCCCGAAAGCCTGGGTCGTCGTAGAACAGGGAGAGGGTGAGCGCCAGTCGAGGGCCACGGATCTCGGCACGCCAGCGGTCCACCGCCTTCCAGTAGCGCGAGACGTCTCCTACGGAGGGCATCAGGGCCTGCCAGTCCACCTGTTCCCTGGGGAGGACCCGGAGGGAATCGACGGCCAGTTGGCGCCGGTCCCGGTAACTGCCGATGGTCCCGATGACCTGGACGACGTCGCCGCGGCTCACACCGGCGATCTTGTGGGCCTCGGAGGGCCAGAACGGTGCGCTCTGGAGCCGACCGGAGCTGTTACCGAACGTGAGTATGGTGTGCGGGGTATCACCGCCACGGGACTCGACGTCGAGCACGATTAGCGGGTCCTGAACTCGCGTGCCGAGTGGCAGTTCTGGCAGGACGAGTTGGGCCATGCGGTTGCCTCCTGGTCGAGCCAAACTTAGGGGAAGTCGCTGGCGGTGTCAGCCGCTTCCCGGCCCGCGTCTCCCACTAGCGGGCCGATGGGCAAACCGGGGAGAGATCCCCAACAGCGAAGCGAAAGCGCGGGACCGTCCACCGGCCCACGCCCCACGTCCGTTGTCAGGCGGAAGTTAGGAGTACCATGAACAAGCCATCCCACATTCTGGTTCTCGACACAGACCCGTCTCGTCGAGACGGGCTGGTCACGGCTCTGAAGGGATCGGGTCACCTGCCCGTGGTGGTGGGTGATCTCACCGAAGCCGCAAAGGCGCTGGCCGTTCCCGGACTCGATGCGGCGCTGGTTTCGTTGGCGGCGCCGGGTCTTGACCAGACGCTGTTGCGCGAGGCGCTGGCACCGGGAGAGCCTACCGAGCCGGAGCCGCTGGATAACGTCGAGCGGCGCCACATCGCGCGGACGCTGTCCTACACCCGCGGCAACAAGCGGCGCGCCGCCCACCTGCTCGGGATTGCCCGATCGACATTGCTGGCGAAGGTCCGCAAGTACGGCCTCGACGGCGGTTCGAACGGCGAATGAGAGGACCGGGGCTCCTGCTCCTCGCCGTCGCCGGAGTAGTCGCGGCGGCGAGCGCGCAGCAGCTTCCGATTCCTGATGGCACCGTTCGCGAGGGGACACTGGGCTTCGATGGTAAGGCCAGTGTAGGGGACTTTACCGGCGTTACCGCCACGGTCAGCGGTCGCATGGAAGGAGCCGCCACACTTGGACTGGTGCGCGGCTTTGTGGAGGCGCCGGTCGCGACCCTCAAGACTGGCAAGGACCGGCGCGACCGGGATCTCAACCGGTCGATGGAATCCGACAAGTACCCCACCATGCGGTTCGACCTCACCTCGGTCGATTCCGGCGGCGGACCACCTGACAGCCTCTCCGCGACATTGCATGGCCGGCTCACCCTCCACGGGGTGACCCGCGATGTGGAACTGCCGGCGCTGCTCTCCCTGTTGGAGGACGGGGTACGAGTGCGGACGACCTTCCCCGTCAACCTGACCGATTACCAGATCGGTGGTCTTTCCAAGATGCTCGGCGTGCTCAAGATGGACGAGCACATCACGGTGCACGTCGACGTGCGATTCGACTACATCCGGTAGGATATTCGCCGACAGGACCCGGATCCGGCCGTAGCGCGACACAACTACCTGGCGGCGTGCGGCGCCGCGGGTAAGGGTGTACGTCGCGTTCGCCACTCCCATGGTGACCCCGCTTGGCGCGTAGGCGATCCGGCGGGGCAATCCCGTGGCCTGGACGCCCTCCGCCGCCGGTCCCTTTCCGCGCCATCTGAGCTGGGTGTCGGCCGGCGATTCCACCACATCGATGCGGGTGGAATCCGCGGTCAGCGTGAGCAGAGCGATCCGGTGCTCGGCGGAGGCGGCGAGCCGAGCTCGCGCGTGCGCGGCGGTGATCATCTCCGCAGCCGCCTCCACCGCAAGCCGGTTCCGCAGCGTCCCGATGGCGGGCATCGCGATCGCGGCGGCGACGCCGCAGAGCACGATGACCACCAGGAGTTCGGCGAGGGAGAATCCGCGTCGCATGCGACGGAGAATGGCCTCGCCAGGGGCCGCGGCCGTCGCCGGAACAGCGCGCCGCCCGGTCGGAAAAACGCGCAGGCGGCCCGGTCTTGCCCTCCCAAGATCCGCGGGACATACTAGCCCCTTCCCAGACCCGCCCATCGAGACTCCGTGACCCTGGCCGTGTCCGCCCCCGCCGTCACCGCCGACCCGCTCGCGACGCTTCGTCAGTACGCGGCGCTCGCGCCGTGGAGCCTGCGCGACCTGTCGGCGCTGGCGGGGGCGATCCTCGAAGCCTCCTCGGTGTACCCGGTGAATGCCGCCGCGAGCGCCCGGCCGAGCGAGCGGACGATCCGGTTCTACGTGACGCGCAAGCTGGTGAGCCCGCCGGAGGGCCGCGGCACCGCCGCGACCTACGGCTATCGTCACTTGCTCCAGGTGCTGGCCATCAAGCTCCAGCAGATGGAGGGTGCGACGCTCGAGACCCTGGTGACGGAACTGGGCGGGCTCCCGGGTGACGTGGTGGAGCGCCGGGTCGCCGGCGCGCTCGGTGGT